>JBJTHM010000045.1:0-3031 GCA_046094465.1 Rhodoluna sp.
TCTAGGTAGAGTTCAACAATCTCTTCCTGCAGCGCAAACATTTCTATTTCATCCTCTTTTTCAGCGTGGTCATATCCCAAAAGGTGCAGGACTGAGTGAGCGACGAGAATCAGCATCTCCCGAAGATCTGAATGGCCTCTAGCTGCAGCCTGTTTGCTAGCTACCTGTGGGCAGAGCACAATCAGACCTAGATGTCCAGCCGGTGTTATGGCATTTGGCTTACCCGGCCTTAGACCATCGATAGGTTGACTCAGAACGTCAGTAGGGCCACTTTCCTGAAGCCAATCCAGATGATACTGCTCCATTACTAGTTCGTTGACTAAAAGAATCTCGATGTCTGCTCTTTTATCGATATGCATCTTCTCTAATGCAAATTCAGCTAAACCGAGAATGTCTTCTAGTGGAACCTCAACTCCAGATTCATTTTCTATCTCGATGCTCATTTTGTCCTTGGACGTGCTTTGGCCTGAAGCTTTTGTTCAAACCTGCTGTATGCATCGACAATTCTGGCAACCAGAGCATGCCTGACCACATCTGATGAATCTAGGTAACAGAATTTTAGATCATCAACCTTTGGAAGGATCTCACCAGCTACCTTTAGACCTGACTTGCCGGTTGGCAGATCAACCTGGGTAACATCTCCGGTGACCACCATCTTGGAATTAAAGCCAAGCCTAGTTAGGAACATTTTCATCTGTTCTGGCGTGGTGTTCTGCGCTTCATCCAAAATGATAAATGAATCATTGAGCGTTCTACCGCGCATATATGCAAGAGGTGCTACCTCAATGGTTCCGCTGGTCATAAGTTTTGGAATCGCCTCGGGATCTAACATTTCATGCAATGCATCAAAAAGCGGTCGAAGATACGGGTCAATCTTGTCCGTGAGTGTGCCGGGTAGGAAACCTAAGCGTTCTCCTGCCTCAACTGCTGGTCTAGTCAAGATGATTCTAGAGACCTCTTTGCGCTGCAAGGCCTGAACCGCTTTAGCCATGGCTAAATATGTCTTACCAGTTCCAGCGGGTCCAATACCAAAAACTATGGTGTTCTGATCAATCGCATCAACATAGTTCTTTTGATTCAATGTCTTAGGGCGAATACTTTTCCCTCTGGAGGAAAGAATGCTTTGGCTGAGCATCTGAGCTGGTGATAAATCCTGTTGAATCATCTTGGCTGAAACAGCAATATCAACCGGCGCAATGCTGTGTCCAGCTCTAATTAGTTCAACTGCCTCATCGATGAGCTTCTTTACCGCAAAACACTCTGCTTCGGCACCAGTCAGTGAAACAGTATTACCTCTTACCAACACCGAGACATTCGGGTGAGTTTTTTCAATGCTTTTAAGTAGTTTGTCTTCGGTGCCCAGTAGATCAACAAGATCTACTCCGCTGATAGCAAATTCCAGTTTGGTATCCCCTAAGTTTTCTTGAGCCACTAAGCCCTCGCAGTTTTAGATGTGACATGGGCATGAGCGTGGAAGACTGTTTGACCAGCGCTAGAACCAGTATTGAAACTCAACCTGAAAGAACCATCAGTGAATTTCACGGCCACCTCGCGAGCAAGGTGCATCAAATCCAAAAGCACAGCATTGTTTTTCTCAGTCAGCTCAGCAACATCTTTGTAATGCTCTCTAGGAACGACAAGAATATGAACAGGTTGCCTTGGTGTGATGTCATTGAAGGCAACCGCGTGCTCTGATTCAGCAGCAAACTGAGTGGGGATAACCCCTGAGGTGATCTTGCAGAAAATGCAATCCAATGAGACTCCTTTTTGTCCTATTAGAAGTTTAGAGCCGCTAGCGATTTAGGGTAAGGGCGGCTAACACTGCAGGCCCCGCGGTTGAGGTTCTCAAGACGTTTTTCCCGAGAGTTATATGGTTCTCTGGCCCAAAAAGAGCCAACTCTTCTGAAGCGATGCCACCTTCCGGGCCGACCACGATGGCTACCCGCCCAGATTCAGGCAATTTAAGCTCCTTTAGCTTTTTACTACCGGTTGGCTCTAAGACGAGCACCAGTTCAAAACTTGCAAGCGTAGCTTTCAGTTCTTGAGCTGATTGAATCTCAGATACCTCTGGGATGAAAGATCTGAGCGACTGCTTCGCCGCTTCCGTGACAATCTGTTGCCAGCGAGCCTGACCTGTTTTCTTCTTTGCACCCTCCCAGCGGGTTATCGAACGCGTTGCCGCCCAAGGAATAATCTGAGATACCCCAATTTCTGTGGCTGCTTGAATTGCCAATTCATCACGATCGCCTTTAGCCAATGCCTGCACTAAAACAAACTTTGGTTGGGTGTCTGTTTCTTGGACGCTTTCCGCAACAGCTATAACAACCTGGTTCTTGCCAATTTCTTCAACTTGGCCACGAACTCGTAAACCACGTCCGTTGGTTACCTGGATTGCTTCACCCACTCGCATGCGCCTTACCGATACGGCATGCTTGGCTTCATCTCCGGTCAGGAGAACTTTCTCTGCTACGACTAGATTGCTATCAACAAATAATGGTTCGACCATTACTTTCTTCTGCCTTTACCGAAACCCGAAGAACTCCGTTTGGCTAAACCTGGTCGCTCAGTCTTTCTTAGTTCAGCCAGTTTTCTAAACAATTCTCGTTCTTTTGAATCAACTCGGGTTGGAGTTAGCACTTTCAACTGGATATGCAGATCTCCCCGCCCATTAGATCTCAGATGCTTGATTCCCTTAGCACGCAGCGTAACAGTGTCACCACTTTGAGCTCCGGGCTTCACTTCAATTTCCTCGGTGCCATCGAAAGTTTCTATCTTTACCGAAGTTCCAAGAACAGCATCTTGCAGAGGGACTTCTAAAGTTGCCACGAGGTCATCACCGTTACGTTCGAAGTGTTCATCAGAAATAACCGATACCTCGACATAGATGTCTCCCTGCGGTCCACCAGCGAACCCAACTTCACCCTGACCGGAGAGTTGTAACCTGAGGCCATGCTCGACACCACCAGGAATGTTCAAATCCAGAGTTCTCTTTGCCCTGGTTCTGCCTTGCCCGCGACAGTCAAGGCAAGGA
>JBJTHM010000046.1:0-5705 GCA_046094465.1 Rhodoluna sp.
GTTTTATTGACTGACCAACAATCAGGTTGGTGAATGTTCCAGCTACGGAAATCGCCTCGGCGTAGTTCTTTCTTGCACCCGAAGGAACATGGATTGGTTCACCGCCAATTTCAACCGCGAGCATTTGAGCAATAGGTAAGACCTGATCTGGTGCATCCACTGCAACATAGGATTCCTGCAATCTAGCTCTATCTATTGAAGAAAAACCAGTGAAGCGCATTGCTGGATGAAGAGCCAGTGGCACGACACCGAGACTAAAAGCTGGTTCGAAAACTTCGTAACCAAAATCAGGTGAGGTCGAAAGCAACAACTGCCCTGCCGTTATGCTTTGGGTGGACACTAACCCTTCCACCAGTGTGGCTATTTCTTGGCCTGGGATGGCAAATACCACTAGGTCAACACCTGAGACAACCGAAGCGACATCGCCGATACGTAGACCCGGCAATACCTGACTGACATGTTCCACCCTCTTGGCATCTGTTGTTGCTATAGCCACCACAGAATGTCCTGCATCAGAAAAGGCCTTGGCCAGGGCTAAGCCAACCGGTCCTGCCCCGATGACTGAGATGGTTAGTCTTGGCTGATTGGTCATGCGGCAACCGCATCTGATTTAGGCCCAGAGTCATTGGGTAAGCGGCAGATTGACTGGACTATAAATGCCACAACGATAAGAACTACCGAAACAATCAGTGCGGTTAGGTTAGGCCCAACCGCCTCGGTGGCTAAAACAGGTGAAATAAAGAGCTTGGCTAGAACACCCAGATGCCAACCGATAAAAAGCGCAGCCGTGATAGCTGAAGCTTTAGCCAAAACCAAAACCCTAACTGCATAGAACGGATCAACCGGCACCGGTCTTGGAACAGTATTGTTTTTTGCTTCGAGCACTTTCTTGAGCTGTCTTTTATAGCGATAAATCGGTAGTGCTAGTCCCAAAAGAATGAGTGAAACAACTGCAATAGAAATACTCAGTGATAGGCCACTGATCGGAACCCGATAACCATTAGCTGTTGCCCAGGAACTATAGAAAAATCCGATGGCTAAAGAAATCAGAAACCAGAGGCTTAGGGAAATGATGTTTATTGGCTTCATATCAGTTTCACCTGATCTGCGTAAATATATGCAAGCCTTGAAATCTTTCCAACACCGGGTAACTCTGCATCCTGATTCATTTCATACCAGGGGACAATTACGAATGCTCTATTTTGAGCCTGAGGGTGTGGAATGGTTAGATTCTCTGAACGATAGTTGATTTCCCCGTATTTAATAATGTCGATGTCAATATTTCGATCACCCCAACGTTCTCTTCGCTTGCGACCTAGTTTTGACTCGATGTTTTGTAAAACGGCTAATAGTTTCTCTGGTTTTAGAACAGTTGATATTTCTGCAACACAGTTTAAGTATTTAGGTTTAGTCGAATCTACCCCAGAGAGGGTTAGCGCTTTTGATTCATAGATACCCGAGAGATCAATGATTTCAACATCCTCATGCTTGGCTAAGTAAGCGAGGGCCAAGATAATCCATCTTCTACGATTACCTAAATTGCTACCAAAGCTAAGCACTACGCGGTTAGTCACGTTTAGCCTTTACCGTCACACTGATATCTTGAAACTCATAGGGAATGGGTGCATTGGGTTTATGAACTGTAATCTTGGCTTTTTGCACTATGCCACCACCAAAATTAAAGGTGTAATCCAAAAGTCTCTGGGCAAGAGTTTCCAGAAGATCAACCGGTTCGTTCTTAGTTAGTTCAACTAGACCTTTAGCCAAATCACCATAGTGAACTGTTTTGGTTAAATCATCTGCGAAGGCAGCTGAATCTCCATCAATCCAAACAGATGCATCAACATAGAAATCTTGGCCGTTCTGACGCTCGAAATCAAAAACCCCGTGATGGGCAAAGACCCTGAGTCCCTGGATGCTGATTTTGTGCTGCATGATTCAATTCTGTCTTATTCTGCTTCACGAAGAGCAGCCACCACATTGATGGCATCGGCAGTAGCGAGGACGTTATGCACCCGCACCCCCCAGAGTTTTCTCTGCAATAAGAGGGCGGTGAGCACTGCGGTGGCAACATCGCGACGCTCATTGCTAACTGACTGGATGTCCTCATCTAGGGCTCCGGCGATAAAACGCTTCCTGGAAGCGCCAACTAAAACCGGTAGCCCCAGCTTCTCTATTTCATCCAGCCTTGCCACTAACTCCCAGTTCTGCTTCATGTCCTTGGCGAAGCCAAGACCCGGGTCAATGACTATCTTCTCTCTCGATACCCCACTAGCCACAGCCTTCGTGACCTGATGCCCAAGCTCCAGAGCAACATCTTTGGCAATATCCTCATACTGGTTTAGTTTGTCCATCTCAGACGAGAATCCTCGCCAGTGTGAGATTACGAGAGTTGCGTTCGTTTCTTTAGCCACCTGAAACATTTCCGGATCTGCCAAACCACCAGAAACATCATTTATTATTGTTGCTCCAAGTGCAATGGCTTTTCTAGCTGTTTCACTATTCATGGTGTCGATACTTATCTCAGCCAGATTTAGTTTTGCTATTGCTTCAATAACGGGTAAGACTCTTAGCTGCTCTTCCTCAAGGCTTATCCGTTCGGCACCAGGTCTTGTTGATTCACCACCGACATCGATAATGTCAGCACCGCTGATGCTTAAGAGTTTTGCCTGATCGATAGCTTTTTCAAGGGTATTGAATTGTCCACCGTCACTAAAACTATCCGGCGTGAGATTTAACACGCCCATTATTTTTGGTCTAATGTGTTTCATTTGGCAATCAAAGCCATGACTTCTGCGCGATTAGCCGCCTCTGAATAGAGGCCTCTGGTTGCTACCGTGACAGTGTTTGCTTCCGGCTGTCTTGCACCCCTGGATGCCACACAGTGGTGTCGAGCTTCAATTACAACAACAACACCTTTGGTGTTCAAAGCTTTTTCTAGCGCATCTGCAATTTGGGCAGTTAGGTTTTCTTGCAACTGCAATCTGGCCGATAAAACCTCAACGAGTTTTGGAAGTCGCCCTAAGCCTAGAACCCTGTCGTTAGGTAAATAGGCGATGTGAGCAATACCGGTAAAAGGTAGCAGGTGGTGTTCACAGATGCTAACCAGTTCGATGTCCTTGAGGATAACCACATCGGTGTGCTCCGCTGGAAAAGTTTCAGATAGAACGCTGAGCGGGTCTATGCCTGTCCCAGAGAAGAAGCCAGCATAAGCATCGGCTACTTTCTGCGGTGTTGCTTTGATCTCTTCGCGGTTAGGGTCTTCGCCTATAGCCGAAAGTAGTTCAGCGACTGCTTTCTTGACTCTCTCGGCGTCAACCATGCTTAGCTCTTCTTACGCGGTTTAGGGATAGCGATTGGTCCCTGCTTTGACTTTGGCCTGGTCTTTTTTGATAGCCACTGAGTTCGCTTAGGAAGTTTCTTCACCGGTTTGAAAATCTTGGCAATGTCATCAGCGTTCAAAGTTTCACGCTCCATAAGCTCTCTAGCCATGGCATCTAAAACCTTGCGGTTTAGAGTGATTGCCTTGTATGCCTCATCATGGGCGGCATCCAGGATTGCCCTGATTTCCTTGTCGATTGTCTCTGCAGTTAGATCACTGTAGTCCTTGGTCTGAGCCATGTCCCTACCGATGAATACTTCACCTGCTTTGCCATATGACACTGAACCAACAGTTGAGCTCATGCCATACTGCATCACCATGGAGCGGGCAATTGAAGTTGCTTTCTCAAAATCATTAGATGCTCCAGTGGTTGGGTCACCGTAGATAATCTCTTCGGCAACTCGACCTCCCATGGCATAGGCAATCTGGTCGAGCAGTTGGTTACGAGTGACGGAGTAACGATCTTCCAGAGGAAGCACCATGGTGTATCCAAGTGCTCTACCACGTGGCAAAATTGTTACCTTTGATACTGGATCACTGTGGTTCAGTGATGCCGCTACTAATGCGTGACCAGATTCGTGATACGCGGTGTTTAGACGCTCGGCATCCTGCATCAAGCGACCCTTCTTAGCTGGACCACCGATTACTCGATCGATTGCTTCATCAAGAATGGAATTAGTAATTTGCTTTGCATTATTTCTTGCCGTGAGCAAAGCAGCCTCATTCAAAACATTTGCTAGATCTGCTCCGGTGAAACCTGGGGTTCTTCTGGCCACAATACTCAGATCAACATCACTAGCCACCGGCTTACCCTTAGCGTGAACTTTCAGAATTTGCTCGCGACCGATTAGATCTGGAGCAGAGACTCCAACCTGACGGTCAAATCTGCCAGGACGTAAAAGTGCTGGGTCAAGAATGTCTGGACGGTTAGTTGCTGCAATCAAGATCACGTTGGTCTTTGAATCAAAACCATCCATTTCAACCAGCAACTGGTTCAAAGTTTGCTCGCGCTCATCATTGCCACCGCCGATACCGGCTCCGCGGTGACGACCAACCGCATCAATCTCATCTACGAAGATGATTGCAGGGGATGCCTGCTTTGCCTGTTCGAAGAGATCGCGAACACGAGATGCACCGACACCAACAGACATCTCAACAAAGTCAGAACCTGAGATAGTGAAAAATGGAACTCCGGCTTCACCGGCAACTGCTTTAGCCAATAGAGTCTTACCGGTTCCTGGCGGGCCGTAGAGCAAAACTCCGCGAGGGATCTTTGCACCAACAGCTTGGAATTTCTGTGGTTCTTTGAGGAATTCTTTGATTTCTTGTAATTCTTCGATTGCTTCATCAACACCGGCAACATCGGAGAACATAACCTTGGGCATGTCCTTGTTGTATAGCTTGGCTCTTGATTTACCGAACTGCATGGCACGGTTATTTGAACCCTGTGCACTGGAGAGCATGAAATAGAACAAACCAAAAATTAGCAGGAATGGAAGCACGCTGAAAAGCAGTTGCAAATACCAAGGAGTGTTGTTCACCTGATCGTTGTAACCATCCTGAATGCTGGCAGCACTGATGGTGTCAATCACAGCAGTTCCACGAGGAGCAACATAGAAGAACTGAATCTTGTCGCCATACTCGGTGTCAGCCGAGGTAAGAGTCACATCAACTCTCTGCTCGTTCTCGATAACTAGGACAGTCTTAGCCCTACCGTCTTGGATAAACTGCAAACCAACTGATGTGTCAACCTGCTTGAAGCCAGTGGTGTTTACTGAGTTGAACCCAATAATCATCACCATTACGGCCAGCAGGATCCAAATAGCTGGGCCCCGGAACAGTTTGCGTGATTTCATAGAGGCTTAGCCCCAACCTTTCGTGAATTTCAATCAACCTCTAGGCTACCTGTCGAACAGGTCCAATAAAACACCTGTTCGCAGTTAGATTAAGGGCTCAGCTGTATACGTGGGGGCTGAGAACCCCAACATCCTTCAAAGTGCGATACTTTTCGGCGTAATCAAGGCCGTAACCGACAACAAACTCATTTGGGATGTCAAAGCCCACGATTTTCACATCGACTTCCACTTTGGCAGCCTCTGGCTTGCGCAGTAGCGCTACGATTTCAACCGATGCGGCTCCGCGAGCAGCCAGGTTGCTGGCCAGCCAAGAGAGGGTTAGCCCTGAATCAATAATGTCCTCGACAATAATCACATCTCTGCCTAAAACATCTGCGTCTAGGTCTTTCAAGATACGAACCACACCAGAAGACTGGGTTCCAGACCCGTATGAAGAAACTGCCATCCAATCCATAGCAACTGGGATC
>JBJTHM010000047.1:0-11071 GCA_046094465.1 Rhodoluna sp.
TTGTTAAGGTATGGAACTGGATCGCAAGAGTTTCTTGGTTGGTGCAACAGCAGCCCTTCTGACACCTAGCCAGGTTGCCCTTGCTCGGCAAAGACCTATATCCCAGTTACCAAGTTCCAAAACAAAACGTTTTGCCTGGACCATTGATGATGGGGTTAGCAATCGCGCAGTCAAACACTACCTAGATTTAGTTGAGAAACGCGATCTGCACCTAACCTTTTTTGTGACCAGTTGCTACCCGAGCTGGCGGAAAAACAAATCACAGATTCTTGATTTAGTAGAGCAAGGTAAGTTACAGCTGGCTAACCACACGGTAAGTCACCGTGATCTGACAACTTCTTCAGACCCAATTGTCAAAAGCCAACTAAAGGGCTGTCACAACTTTCTACTCGATACATTCGGCGTAGACGCAAGGCCCTACTTTAGACCCACCTACGGCTATTGGACTAAGCACCTAATCAAACTTGCAGCTGAACTTGGTTATACCGTTCCTGTGATGTGGTACGGAAGCCTCGGTGATGGATATAACAGAGGTAAAAATTCAACACTTAACCTTGCCGATAAATGGATTGTCAATGGCAGGATTGTCATCGATCACGCGAACGTTCCAAAGAGTAGCCATGACCTATTGCGCATAACCGAAATTATTCAAAGACGTGGCCTGAAGGCAGTCACACTTCGTGAAGCCTTTGGTGAGAACTTTAGTTAGGAATCCAAAATGCAGACTCATCGTCCTGTGGTTTATTCACGCCGTGGTGGCGCAGCGGCTAGTCAGCCAATTGCTGTAGCAGCCGCACTTGAGATTCTCAACAAAGGTGGCTCATTCATAGATGCAGGCATTGCGCTTTCTGCCGCCATTTCTGTCCTTGAACCAGGTGCTTCACAGTTGGGTGGCGACGCTTTTTTGATAACCCATCATGCTGCGACTTTAGAAAACCTTGCCTTCAATGGAAGTGGCGAGGCATCACACTCTGCGGTTAGATCTGCCTTTGGTGAGACTATTGACCATCATGGACCAAGATCTGCAACTGTGCCAGGAACAGTATCAGCCTGGTTCGCGGCTCACGAGCGGTACGGCAAATTACCAATGTCGCTAATTCTTGCACCGGCAATTAGATATGCCGATGAAGGTTTTGCCGCAACTAGAGATTTTGTGATGCGAATAGCGACTTTCAAAAAACTATATCCGGATAATGACTTCTTCAAAGACATGGGTATTGACTCTTCGCTTCAGATCGGTGATGTCGTAGTTCAAAAAGATTTGGCAAATACGCTGAGGTTAATCAGCGCTGGCAGAGATGCATTCTATGAAGGGACCATAGCAGACCTACTGGTTTCTGGTACTGATGGCTGGTTCAATCATGAGGATCTAGCCAAACACCAGACCAGAGTGGGGAAACCTTTATCGGTTGAGTACCGCGGTTACCGGGTTCATGGTCAGCCACCGCCAACTCAGGGCATGATTTTAATGGAGGAGCTAAGGCTAGTTTCTGGCGATGATCTAGCTGAGTTATCTGAAGCCGATCGAATCCACCTCATGGTGGAGGCTAAGAAACTAGCCTTTTTGGACAGAAACGAGATTCTGGCTGACCCTGAGTTTATTCCGGTTGATGTTGACCGCATCCTCAGCGATGAGCACATCACAAGGCGAAGAGCCCAAATCAGCGACAGGGCTTGGAATGGATCAGGAGCTGAAGTGAGCGAAGGTTCAGACACCACATATTTCATAGTTGCTGATGATGAAGGAAATGCCGTTTCTTGGATCCAAAGCGTCTTTCATGGTTTTGGTTCCGCTTTCGTCCCAAAGGGCACCGGCATCCTGTTGAATAATCGTGCAACCGGCTTTGATTTGGATGAGAAATCACCAAACCTGATTGAGCCTGGGAAACGTCCTGCTCACACCCTAAATGCTTGGACAGTAACTAACCCAGATGGTTCACTCAAATTTGTTGGTGGAACACCTGGGGCTAACATCCAGGTTCAGTCAAACTTCCAGTTGGTCACACAGTTAATTGATCTAGGTCTAAATGTCCAGGAAAGCTGTGAAGCTCCCAGGTGGCAGCACCTCAACGGTGATTCATCAAGTGTTGAGATGGGTGTCGGAACATTACAGCTTGAAGCCCGCTTTGGTGAAGATGTGATTAACGCCCTGAAAGCAAAAGGCCATGATGTTTTAGTGCTTCCGGATTATGGACATGGTTCGGCTGTTCAGTTACTTGAAGTGAAACCAAATGGGACGCTCTGCTGGGGTAGCGATGTTCGTGTTGATGGGATTGCGGCTGGAATCTAGCGAGCCAGTAAGCCGGCTGCTGCCTCAAGAATTAGTAGTGCCCCCAGTCTTACAGTTCTACCATCCGCTGCATCTTGAGCTGCATCTATTTCAGTAATGTCGATAGATTTCACGCTTGGATCTTCGGTGAGGTATCGTGCGAATGATCTAAGTTCAAATGCTGAAATGCCACCGGGAGCACTTGCTGGACTGGCTGGAACAAAGCTTCTGTCGCAAACATCAACATCGAAATCAACGTGGACAGTATCGGCGTCAACTAGCTCTAAGGCTTTTTGAGTGGCGGCTTTGACACCTATTTCAGCAATCTCTGCTCGAGAAATAACATGAATTCCATATTCTTTTGCTCGATGTGCATACTCTGGCGAATTTGAGAAATCATTTATACCCAGTTGCACGATTCGTTTACCTGAAATCCCAAATTCTTCGATAAGCCTTCTAACCGGTGAGCCATTGGATATTCCAGTTCTAATATCGTGATGTGCATCGAGTGTGATCAGCCCACCTGAAATATCTAAGACACCTGAGGCAACCGCATAGGTAATCGAGTTATCGCCACCGAGGGCAACTAGCAATCTGGATTTTGCCGCAGCTAGGCTAACCAGGTCCCTTGTTCGAGATTCTCCTTCGGGCGAGTCGGGGTCAACAACATCACCAAAATCTAGAGCTTTTAGGCTCGCAATTGACCCGTTGGTTGAAGAAAGACTGTAACGGGTTAGCGCTGCTCGGATAGCCTGAGGGGTCTGGTGGGCAGCTGTCTCAGAGATGCTGGTCTTGTGAGCTGGAACGCCTAGCACCGCTAAATCGCAGTTATCTTGGCCTACCTGTAGCCAACTGGCTGCCCTTGGCCAAAGCTCGCCCTCTTGCTGCATAAGTCTTAGTTTGGCAGAGCGTGCCAGTTTGCGCCAATGGCTTTTCTAGGGTGTGATTGAACTATGAGCAATGTCGGTCAAAGAGAACTTCACGCAGCAACTGGTTCAAATCTAACGGCCTTGGGTTGGCCTCAGGAAGCTGCGGTCAGGATGCTGCACAACAATCTAGATCCGCAGGTTGCTGAACATCCAGAAAATCTAGTTGTCTACGGTGGCACTGGGAAAGCAGCTCGTAACTGGGAATCTTTTGACGCAATAGTTCGAACTCTGAACAAACTAAAAGGTGATGAGACGCTTTTGGTTCAGTCCGGAAAACCGGTAGGTGTGTTCCAGACCCATGAGTGGGCACCGAGAGTTCTGATTGCAAATTCCAATTTGGTTGGTGACTGGGCGAACTGGCCTGAGTTTAGAAGATTAGAACAACTTGGCCTAACGATGTATGGGCAGATGACGGCCGGTAGCTGGATATACATCGGCACACAGGGAATACTTCAGGGAACCTATGAAACTTTCGCTGCAGTTGCCCAAAAGAAATTTGGCGGCAGATTAAAAGGAACGCTCACCGTCACTGCGGGTTGCGGTGGCATGGGCGGTGCTCAACCTCTGGCGGTAACCATGAATGAGGGAACCTGTCTGATTGTTGATGTTGATGAGAGCAGGATTAGACGCAGGCTGGCAGATCGCTATCTGGATGAAATTGCTGACAATCTTGATGATGCGATTGAGCGTGCTGTGAAGTATAAACAAGCAGGTAAAGCAGTTTCTATTGGACTCGTTGGCAATATGGCAGAAGTTCTACCAGAGCTACTTCGTCGCGATGTTCCGATAGATATTGTTACCGATCAAACTTCCGCTCATGACCCGCTAGCGTATCTACCTATCGGTGTTGATTTAGCAGAAAGTTATTCACTGGCTGAATCAGATCCTCTCGATTACACAAAGCGCAGCGAGGAAGCTATGGCCAAGCACGTTGAAGCAATGGTTGGCTTTATGGCTAAAGGTGCCGAAGTTTTTGACTACGGTAACTCCATCAGGGATGAAGCTAGAAAGGGAGGCTTCAAGGATGCCTTCAAGTTCCCAGGCTTCATTCCTGCATATATCCGACCGTTGTTTTGTGAAGGTAAAGGACCTTTCCGCTGGGTAGCACTCTCAGGGGATAAGAAGGATATCTATCGAACCGATAAAGCAGTACTCGATCTTTTTCCTGAAAATGAGCACCTCAGACGCTGGATAACCATGGCTCAGGAAAGAGTGCAGTTCCAAGGACTACCAGCCAGAATCTGTTGGTTAGGTTACGGTGAACGCGATAAAGCAGGAGCAGTATTCAATGACCTGGTTGCCAAGGGCGAAGTCTCTGCGCCGATTGTGATCGGTCGGGATCATCTTGACTGCGGTTCGGTTGCATCACCTTATAGAGAATCGGAGGGCATGATTGATGGCTCCGATGCAATCGCTGACTGGCCACTACTCAATGCCATGGTTAACATAGCCTCAGGTGCCTCTTGGGTATCAATTCACCATGGCGGTGGAGTGGGCATTGGACGAAGCATCCACGCCGGTCAAGTTTCTGTGGCGGACGGAACTGAACTAGCTGCAAAGAAATTGGAGCGAGTACTAACCAATGACCCCGGTATGGGTGTCATAAGGCACGTTGATGCAGGTTATGAAAAAGCCCAGGAAGTAGCAAGAGCCAAGCACGTGCACGTTCCGATGTTAGATACCGAGTAATGTCCAGCGTTATATTCACTGATATTGCAACTTTAGTTACCAATGATCCTGAGGTTGGTTCAGGGCTACTTGGAGAATCTAAGAATCAAGCGTTAGTAGTTGAATCTGGAAAAATCATATGGATTGGCGATGCCAAGAAGGCTCCCAGTGCTGATAAGCGAGTTTCACTTTTAGGCAAGACCGTAATTCCAGGTTTTGTGGATTCGCACGCCCACATGGTTTTTGCTGGAGACAGAAGCGGTGAGTTTTCTTCAAGGATGGCTGGAACTAGCTATTCGGCCGGTGGCATGATGTCAACGGTTGAAGCAACCAGAGCGGCTAGTGATAAAGAATTAGATGAGAATCTAGCAAACCTAGCTATTGAGATGTATCGGTCTGGAATAACAACCTTTGAAACAAAGAGTGGTTACGGATTAACTGTTGAAGACGAACTTCGTGCGCTGAAAATAGCAACACAGCACACGGAGGATGTTACCTTTCTCGGTGCCCACGTTGTTCCTGAAGAGTTTCACGGCAGGGAAGATCGTTATGTTGATTTGGTTTGTTCCGAGATGATTCAAGCCTGCGCTCCATACGCAAAATGGATAGATGTGTTTTGCGATAAAGGCGCATTTGATTATGATCAGGCAAAGGTAATTCTGCAAACCGGTATAGCTAATGAATTACAACCGAGAATCCATGCCAACCAGATTTCCTCCATAGGGGCGATTCAGTTAGCAGTTGAACTCGATTGTGCCAGCGCTGATCATCTAACTCACCTGTCCCACGATGAGATTGACCTTCTGGCTAATAGTCAGACTGTGGCCACCTTGCTACCTGGAGCTGAGTTCTCCACCAGAAGTTCCTACCCTGATGCCAGAAGACTCTTCGATGCAGGAGTCACGGTTGCACTAGCCACTGACTGTAATCCAGGCTCTTCATTCACAACTTCAATGCCCTTTTGCATAGCCCTCGCTGTTCGAGAGATGCACTTCACCATTGAGCAAGCAGTCTGGGCCGCTACCCTAGGAGGCGCTAAAGCGCTCAGGAGAGATGATGTCGGGCAACTAAAAGTAGGTAGCAGCGCAGATTTTGTTGTCCTCGATGCACCCAGTTATCTGCACTTGGCCTATCGACCAGGCGTAGATATAGTCAGCGAGAGCGTTATTGCAGGAACATCTATATACAGGAGTAATAAGTGAATAGCGTAGTAGTGAACCCAACTGGCATGACCATGGCGGATGTTATCGCCGTTGCTAGAGAAAACGCCAAGGTAGTTATCTCAGAGCAGACCGTAGAGCAGATGCAACAGACCAGAGAAATCGTCGAGCAGTTGGCCGCCTCGGATGAAGCAGTTTATGGAATTTCAACAGGTTTCGGTGCTTTGGCAAACACTTCTATTGCATCCGCTGACCGTGTCCAATTGCAAAAATCTCTCATTCGTTCACACGCCGCGGGAGTAGGTGACCCGGTTGAAAAAGAGGTGGTTCGAGCGCTGATGATGCTTCGGCTCAAGACCCTCGCCTCTGGAAGATGCGGTGCAAGGCCTGTCTTAGTTCAAACCATGGCGGAAATTCTGAACGCCGGAATCACTCCTATCGTTCATGAGTTTGGTTCGCTTGGTTGCTCAGGAGATCTTGCTCCTCTTGCGCACTGCGCAATGGTGTTGATGGGCGAGGGAAGAGCTACCGATGCTGAGGGTATCGAAAGAGAGGTCCCGACACTGCTTCGTGAGAATGGAATCACTCCAGTTGAACTTAGAGAAAAAGAAGGTTTAGCGCTTATCAATGGTACGGATGGCATGCTCGGTATGCTGATTCTCGCGATAGCCGATCTTGCTAAATTGCTTGACTACGCTGATGTCATTGCAGCTATGACAATTGAAGGGCTTCTCGGAACTGATCAAGTTTTACGTGCAGAACTTCATAAACCACTTCGACCTCATCCAGGTCAAGCGCTTTCGGCAGCAAATATGTTTTCAGCTCTCCAAGGTTCAGAAATAGTGGCTTCCCATCGTCACGGCGATGGTCAGGTTCAAGATGCTTATTCACTGCGCTGCGCTCCTCAGGTAACCGGTGCCGTCAGGGACACTCTCGAGCATGCCAAGACTGTTGCGATGAGGGAGATTCAAGCAACCATCGATAACCCGGTGGTACTCAGTTCTGGCGAAATAAACTCCAATGGCAATTTTCATGGCGCTCCGATTGCCTACGTGCTGGATTTTCTAGCTATAGCGGTAGCCGATTTAGCTTCAATCAGTGAGCGCAGAATAGATCGCATGTTGGATAAAACCAGAAATAATGGGCTAAATCCTTTTCTTGCCGGTGATGCCGGCGTGGATAGCGGTCTCATGATTGCCCAATACACCGCAGCAGGATTGGTCTCTGATTCAAAGCGCCTAGCTCATCCAGCTAGCGTAGATTCAATACCAACTTCGGCGATGCAGGAAGATCATGTCTCTATGGGTTGGCATGCTGCTAGAAAACTTCGCAGTTCTATAAACAACCTGCGATCTGTTTTGGCTATCGAACTAATCTCAGCAGGTCGCTGCATCGAACTTAGAGCCCCGTTGAAACCTGCCAAGACCACCGGAGAATTACTCTCGAAACTACGTGCCGTGGTGTTAGGTGTTGGTTCAGATCGATTCTTAGCTCCTGAAATTGAAGCGGCAACAAAGCTACTTCGCTAGTTCTTCCTTACCGTAGTGTTTACCAGCTTTTAGAACTGCAGGTCCAAATACCAGAAGTATTCCAAGACCGATTACCGCTGCTGCCTGAAATACATTACGAACACCGAATGCATTGATAGCTATTCCAGCGATGGCAGTGCTGGTGACGCTTCCGACAGTGATAATCGCATTGAAGGTGCTCATCACTCTTGCTCGGACTGACTCTTCAGTTCGATTTTGAATGAACCCGATGCCGTAGGCGTTCAGTAGCGCCATACTCACCCCACCGAGGTAGCCAAAACTCATCACCACCCACCAGTGGTGTGCTCTGGCAATTGTGAATACCACGATTACCACCACCAGAATTGCAACAGTCACAATTCGTAAGTGATATTTCAAAGGAACTTTCTTGAGAGTTGTGAAAAGTCCCCCAGTGATGGCCCCTAAAGCAAAGATTGCACCAACTAGACCGTAGATCAATGGCGTAGCTTTTAGCTCGTCAATCAGCAAAAATACTTCGCCTACCTGGATAACACCCAAGGAAACAATCAAGACCGCTGTGAGGATGACGATGGATCTGATCAACTTATCCTGAAATACAAATTTGACGCCAGCAAGAGCCTTAAGTGAACCCTCTTCATGCTCAGATATACCTTTACGGTTGACCTTCAAAAGAATCACGGTTAGCGCAAGAACTAGGAAAGAAATCCCATCAATGATGAACGGCCAGAAATAGCCTGTCCTATCCACCAGGATTCCACCCATAGCCGGAGCCATCATGGTGCCAAGGGCATTGAAAGTCGTTTGCATCCCAGTGGCTCGAGACATGTCATCTCTTGATGCCAGTGAGGGGATAAGTGCGGTGAAGGCGGCAGCCACGCCGGTATTTGCAGTGGCTGAGATAAACAGGGCTATGTATGCCCACCAGACTGGTAAGTCCATAGCCAAGCTAAAACTGCAAAGGCTCATCACAATCATCAGTGGTGGTAAGAAATATCTTGTCTGGTAGCGATCTGCTAGCAGGCCAGCCCAAGGGCTAAAAATAACTGAGGGGATGAGCATACAGAGAAACAGTAGTGATACCCCAGCGGCACCAGCGGCGTCCTTGTCTCGAAGAACAACAGCAAAAGTTGTTAGCGCACTACCTAAAAAAGAAAGCCCAGAAGCAGCCGTGAGAATTTGTAGCTTGCGCCATTGCGTTTGCATTTATTGAGCCTCCCTATACCTAATTTAGTTGCCAATTGCTGGCTAACTAACTAAGTAAGCGCGGACTTCTTCGTGCAGTAGGCCATTACTGGCTAAAACCATAGATGATTCTGGGGTAAGTTCACCTGTGAAATCAGTGATTCTCCCTCCAGCTTGCTCAACTATTGGAACTAGAGCCGCGATGTCATAAATCTGTAGTCCGTGCTCTGCCGTGAAATCAATTGCGCCTTCGGCTAGGAGCATGTAACTCCAGAAATCACCGAACGCTCTGGTTCGCCAAACTTTTCTAGCCAGGTTCATTAGATTATCGAGTAGCCCAATCTCATCCCAAAGTTTGAGGCTGACGTAACTCATCGAAGCGTGAGATATATTACCCAAGCTAGATGCCTGAAGCTTAGTAATCTCACCATCAACCTGTTTGGTCCAAGCTCCTATTTCAGGTGTAGCCCACCATCTTCGACCCATGGCAGGAGCGCTCACTACAGAGAGCAAAGGTTTACCGTCAATAGCCAGTGCAATTAGGGTTGCCCAAACTGGGACACCGCGCATGTAGTTTGCCGTGCCATCAATTGGATCAATAACCCAAGTTCTAGATCCTTTACCAAAAAGATCCTCGCCAGAAGATCCGTATTCCTCACCAATAATGCCATCTCCAGAGCGCTCTGCTAGAAGCATCTCTTTGAGCGCAGCTTCAACAGCTCGGTCGGCTTCTGTGACAGGAGTTGAATCTGGTTTGGTTTCTATTTTGAAATCCTGTGTCTTAAATCTAGGAAGTGAAATTGCATCGGCAACATTTGCCATTTTTAGTGCAAGTGCTAAATCCTCGGAATAGGAAAACATTATTCTCCTCCCAGAGATGTCATCAGTCTTCTAAGGGAATCAACTCTTTTAGTTAAGACATCATCTCCCTCTTTGGCTTCATCCAACGCGCAGTCGGGAGAGTCAGCCAGATGGGAGCAGTCCCTGGGGCATAGTTTGACAATTTCCCAAAGATCAGAAAAGCTTCGCAATAAATTACTCGAAGAGATGTGACCCAGCCCAAAAGATCTAACCCCAGGCGTATCAATAATCCAAGATTGAGCATCTAGTTGCAGCGCTCTAACCGAGCTTGAGGTATGCCTTCCTCGACCGGTTACCTCATTTACCCCACCGGTGATTCGCTCTGCTTCTGGAACTAGCGCATTGACCAGAGTTGACTTGCCAACACCACTGGCTCCGACCACCACCGTGATTTCACCTTCGAGGAAGTTATTGAGTTCTTCAAGCGAAGGATTATCTTTTCGGTTGGTGATAATGGGTATCTCTAGAGCTGAGAAATGATTCAAGAGGTCTTTGGCATCAGCCAAATCGGATTTGGTGAAGACTATGGCTGGGTGCAGACCTGCGTCATAGGCTGCGGCCAAATAACGGTCAATCAGCCTGGTTCTTGGCTCTGGGTTAGTAATTGCTGCAACAATTAGCATCTGCGTCGCATTTGCAACAATTACGCGCTCAACCTGATCAGAATCATCAGCGCTTCTTCGAAGCAGAGATGATCTCTCTTGCACCTTCACAATCAGTGCCAGAGCACCTTCTTTCCCAGAGACATCTCCCGCTAAGGCAACCTGATCACCAACTACAACACCGGCTTTACGAAGCTCTTTAGCTAAGGTAGCGATGATTACCTGACCATTTTGGAGGCTGACCAAATACCTTCCAAGGTCAACCTGGATAACCATCCCAATTGGGGCATCCTCATGTGATGGCCTTGTTTTAGTTCTTGGTTTATTCCCCTTTGGATTTGGTCTCACCCTTACATCTGACTCATCTAATTCGTAATCCTCAGAGTCTGAATCGTAAAGCCAACTCAATTGCCCGGACCAATCATTTTGGTCCAAAGCTCTACAAAGTTCGGCATAGTTTTACTAACCACATTTATATCTTTTACCGTAATGTCTTTTACCGCTAGCCCAATAATCGCAGCGGCAGTGGCCATTCGGTGATCGCCATATGTTTCCCAAGTCGAACCGTGCAGCTTTGCACTGGGTTCAATGGAAATCCCATCGGCCAGCTCCGTTGCTTTGCCACCAATTTTGTTGATTTCTGTGCAGAGTGCTTTCAGACGGTCAGTCTCATGACCTCTTAGATGAGCGATTCCAGTAACTCTTGATGGGGTCTTAGCTAGAGTCGCCAATGCAATAATCACTGGAACTAATTCGCCCCCTTCGGAAAGGTCACAATCGATTCCTTGAATTGAGCCAGAGCCGGTAATTGTCAGAACACTGTTTGAAAGACTAATTTGTGCCCCCATTTTTGGAAGAAGCTCAAGGAATAGTCTTCCAACCTGAGTGG
>JBJTHM010000048.1:0-3719 GCA_046094465.1 Rhodoluna sp.
ATTGGATGGAGTAGTGAAGCTTTTGGAATAAGGCAAACTATTGCCGGATGCGCTTTGATGACAATGCTTCCCGTTCTTTGTATTGCCTTTGCGCTTAGAGATAGACTAGCTGCACCGGTGGATAACTCAATCGAGTTTGTGTTAAGCAAGGACTAGATTCCAATTTTGTATGCCCTTTGCTTTTACTTTAAAATTACTTCTCGGATCTAAAGCCCCAAGATACGCTTTGCCCACCTAATGTGAGCTAGGTCAATCATTTTCCCTTCTTTGTCTGTAGTTGCTCCCTGTTTTGAATTATTTAGTAATTCAAGAACTTCCCTGGCTTCACTGAGTAACTCTGAGGAAATACAAAAGACTTCGTTTGCTATCTCCACCTGTGCAGGATGAATACATGCCCTTCCCCAGTAACCCCAAGTTAAGAATTCCTGAGACTCATTGCTAAAAGTGCTGGAATCTTTGTAGTTTGTAGAAACCGGTGCTACTGGTGGATTTAGGTTATAGGCTGCTGAGATCAACACCAACTTGCTCCGTATTGCCGACTTCAAATCACTATGGACCTCCTTAGCTAGTGAAATGTCCGAGAAAAAATCTAACTCTCCGATTCCAAGAGACTGGACATTCTTGGCTTGAGCAATTGCACTAATCCTCTCAAGTGCCTGCGGACTCTCAATCAAAATGTGAAGTGGTTTATTGAATTCATTTATCTTATTGAATTCTTCTATCTCCTTTACTGACGCCACTTTTGGTAAAACAATCTTGGAAACTCTTTCATGATTTACAAGATCACCTAAAGCCCCTAGTCGGGTGGGTTCAATACGTATCTGGACCTGATCTCTTTTTGTCTGCATTAGAAATCTTCTAACTGAATCTTCTGCCACCGCCTTTTTATCTGGCTTGACACTATCTTCCAGATCAAGGATTAGAGCATCTGCACTGGAGTCCTCGGCCTTGATCAGGAATTTAGAATTGTCACCAGGGACATATAGATAGCTACGCGCTAGCATCGAAAATCACGTTCTCCTTATGTAAGTTAAGGATTTCAGATTCTTGATAGGCAAGCAATTCCATGAGAATTGTCCGGGTGTCTGCACCTCTTGGGCGCCCTGTGAAACGTATCTCCCCGGGTGTTTTTGATAATTTATACATAACATTCTGCATTCGAACTGTTCCAAGGTGATTATCTTCAACTTGCGTAATTGTATCTCTCGCCTGAATCTGAGCATCAGAAATTATGTCTTCGATATCATAAATTGGAGCTACGGCTGCTTCAGCTTCATTGAAGGCGCTTATGACCTCACGGCAATCACGTTGAGAGATCCACTCTGAAATATATAAATCAAGCTCGTCGGCATGTTCAACCCGGGTTCTGCCTTCATTGAACCATGGTTTTTCAATCACCTCAGGGTGCCCAACTAGAGTCATGACTCGAGCCGCGATTGAAGGAGCTGAAGTAGAAATTGCAACCCACTTCTTATCCCTCGTTTGATAAGTATTGCGTGGTGCGTTGTTTGCAGTGCGATTTCCCATACGTTGCTGCTTTAAGCCCATTTGATCAAAGATTAATGCCTGGGGACCTAGGGTTGCCATAATCGGTTCTATGAGTGAAGTATCAATGACTTGTCCTTTGCCAAAACTCTCTGATTTTGAGTTGTTCATGGCAAAAAGTGCGGTCATTATGGCTTGCGCAGTTGCTATGCCTGCAATTGCATCTGCAAGACCAAATGCGGGCAAAGTTGGAGGGCCTTCCGGTAAACCTGTCAGATCAGCAAACCCGCTCATGGCCTCAGCTAAAGTGCCAAACCCTGGTCTGGATTTATAAGGACCTGATTGTCCAAAGCCTGTAACGCGTGCAATTACAAGGCGGGGATTAATCTCAAATAAATCCTCTGGACCTAAACCCCACTTCTCTAATGTTCCAGGGCGAAAGTTTTCAATAAGAACATCTGATTGAGTTACCAGTTTCTTTACTATCTCTGAACCACGAGGTTTGCTAAGGTCTAGAGCAAGACTCCTCTTATTTCTAGATAGGTATAGCCACCAAAGGGATAGGTCCTTCTTTTTATATCCGTGCTGGCGGACTGGATCACCTTTTTCGGGATGCTCAATTTTGATTACATCGGCGCCAAAATCTCCAAGCATGAGAGAGGCAGTTGGGCCAGCAAAGAGAGTGGCACAATCTAGGACACGCAATCCCGAAAGGGCTGCCATTAGCTGTCCTTAGATAACCGTGAAACCAGACTACTAAGCGTCATTGCTTTTAGCTTAGGAATACTAACTCCATCTAGCTGGAGGGAATCGCTCCTAAATTCTGTAGGGATCCAAGATATTCCAAAGTGTGCCCCAGCAACGGCTCCCATCAGGGCTGGTAAGGAATCAAGTTTTCGTTTATGAAGCAAGCCCGAGAACATCAGCTCATTTGGGTCAGAACAATTTTGAAGGTGAGCAAGCAGAAGACCCAGTGTTTCTGGAGCTGAAATTGGATATGCATATATGTTCTCAATCTCGCTACTCTCTAAAATTGAATATCTAACTAAAGTCTCTTTCACTCCAGCTGATTTTTGAATCATCGAACTAATAATATAATTGGACCAAGAGCTATTAGGAATTTGGTGAAGCGCACCTGCAATAGCTTGGGGGATGCTCTCGCCTTCTAACAGCGAGGCCATCAAATAAGCAACTGCCAGCGCACAAAAGACTCCGTCTTCACTATGGGTGATAGAGGAATCTGCCAAAACTTTATTATTTAGAACATCTCTATCGCGATGATGTACTGCCGCAATCGCAAGTGCTCTAATCATCGCAATGTCGTCGAAATAATGAGGATTGTCATGGCCAGATGCAGGTGGATTCTTGCCCTCTAGAAGATTCCGCAAGGCAATCTTTGTTCCAGTTCTAGCCCGAATATCTGACGATTGCTTTGCTAACACTTGCCACGCAGCTAATGACTCTTGGTTTGACAGCATGTAGTCAGCAACAAAAGCGAACCACTCTGTAGCATCAGATGGGCTTGGATTAAGCAAGTGACTTGCTTGAGCATGCGTGTAAGGAAAAGGGCGAGTAGTCTGTTTTTGATTATCAGCATATTCACCTAACGTTCTCATTCGCAAAACTCTCTTTGGTGCCAAAATCGATAATCGATGTATTGCAGAAGGTAAGGCTGTTCCCTCGCCCAGGGCAAGGCCATAAACTAGCCCAGCTAAACGTTCTTCCAACATCAATGTCATGGCGACACCTTCAAGAGTTCTTCAGCCATTTCATAGGGGTTTAGGCCTTTTGCGAACTGGAGACATGTTCCCCCAACGGTTGTGACAGCGCCCTTCCAGTTACTTGGAATTTCAGAATATCCAGCCATCGTCCCGACAACTGCGCCGGCCATTGCTGCAATTGTGTCCGCATCCCGACCTAGATTTACAGCAAAAAGTAGTGTCTTTGCAAAATCGCCTTCGCCATAAAGTACTGAGGCCATAGCTAGAGAAACCGCCTCTGGAGCGAGATCTGCATAAAAGTAATCGGTAACCGCCGCTCTGGCTAAAAGATGATCTGCTATATCATGAACAGGCTTTTTTCTCTGAGAAACTACAACCTCCTGCACCTCTTGCATAGCACGATAGGTCCAGGAATCTTTCGGTATCAATGAGATTGAGTCTTTAAATACCGCGTCGGCACCTTTACCTGTCATAGCCGAAGAAACAGCCACTGCAATTACAACACCTGAGTGA
>JBJTHM010000049.1:0-18237 GCA_046094465.1 Rhodoluna sp.
AATTGGTGGTATTCCCGGGATGTAGTTGGATTGAGCATCACGATCAAGATCTTTGTCAGCATCTTCGGCGATGTTGATGACTTCGATCTCACCAGTGGCGGTTATCAAACCACTGACGTCTATGCTGCCAGTGATCACCAATTCACCTGCATCAGTTATTACCGAACCTCCGGTGGTTATATCCTGTGGCGGCTGAATAACGATTTTGGTGGCCGTAACTTCACCAGTTAGTACACTCGAAACTCTAAATTGAGGATTACCTTCATCATCTAGTTCAACCTGTTTGATTACTTCCTCAACCTGTTGGTTTTTCTCTTCAGTTTGCCTGCGAGCTATGGCCTCAGCTTGCTCTCTAAGTGCCTTACGAGTTAGCGGCTGGTTGTTTATCTCACTCATGCATCACCGTAAAGTTTGTTCTTAGCAATATACTGAACGACACCATCTGGAACCAGATACCAAACCGGTTTCCCGGCTCTTACCCTCGCTCTGACATCGGTTGAAGAAATAGCCAGAGCTGGAATCTCCAGAGAAGAGATTGAACCGGCTGGAGCTTCAGTGATAGTCAACTGATGTCCTGGCCGACTAACTGCAACAAAATGAGCAAGTGACCAGAGCCTGTCTACTTCTTTCCAACTCAGAATCTGGGCGATGGCATCAGCACCAGAAATAAACACCAAATCAGCTCCTGGGTAGATTTCTTTCATTTCGGTTAGTGTGTCGACGGTATAGGTGTCACCACCACGATCGATATCTATCCGGCTCGTTTTAAATCTTGGGTTCGATGCGGTTGCAATCACCGTCATCAGGTAGCGGTGCTCAGCTGGAGTCACGTTCTCTTTTAGATAAGGAGATCCAGTTGGCACGAAAACAACTTCGTCTAGTTGGAAAGCACTGGCAACCTCGCTGGCTGCAACCAAGTGACCGTTGTGAATTGGGTCAAAGGTTCCACCCATGACTCCGATTCTCAGGTTTTTGGTCAAAGGCTAATCCTTAGTGTGATGAGGGCGAATCCTTGTCCTTGTGCTCGTGGCGGTTTGCCACGTCACGGTAGGACCAGGTAATCGCGGCCAATAATAGAAATACGCTGAAGGCAATAGCCCCAAAAAATGGTGCTGGGATAGGCAACTCTAAATGCCCTGCTTCGCTGGCTCTGACGATTGTCTCGAAAAATCTCACTGTTGGCTCCTAAATATTCCCTTTAAATCTACCCTAGAAGCCCTAAATTAGGCTCTGGATTGTCCCGAACCACGCACCAACCATTTGGTTGTAGTCAATTCAGTCAAGCCCATCGGCCCTCTGGCGTGAAGTTTCTGGGTGGAGATGCCAACTTCTGCCCCAAAGCCAAACTCAAATCCATCGGTGAATCTAGTCGAGGCGTTGACCATAACCACAGCAGAATCAACCTCAGCAAGGAACCTTTCGGCGTTAGCGCTATCCTCAGTGATTATTGATTCAGTGTGTGAAGAAGAGTAATGCTTGATGTGATCCAGTGCCTCATCGAAGCTGTCCACCACCTTTACTGAAATATCTAAACTCAAATACTCAGTTGACCAATCTTCCTCAGTGGCGGCTATTGCTTTAGGAAAGAGTTCTACTACTGCCTCATCACCGTGGATGGTGACACCCGATTCATCAAGGGCGGTCAGAACGGGCACAAGTAATCTTTGAACTGCATCCCGGTGAATCAATAGCGTCTCCAGAGCATTGCAGACACTGGGGCGTTGAATCTTTGAGTTCCTAACAATCTCAATTGCAAAATCTTCTCTAGCGCTGGCATCTAGATAGACGTGAACAATGCCGTCGCCAGTTTCAATCACTGGAACTTTAGATTCTTCAACGACGGTTCGAATCAATTCCGCAGATCCTCGAGGAATCAGCACATCGACTAGGCCCCTAGCCTGCATCATGGAATTTGCCCCTGCTCTACCAAACTCATCCACTGTTGAAACCGCCTCGCTGGGTAACGAAAGAGCACTCAAGGCATCTTGGAAAATACTCACCAATAAGCTGTTGGTGTTTTGAGCAGCGCTTCCGCCACGAAGCACAATGGCGTTGCCGGTTTTTATAGCCATCGCAGCTATGTCAACCGTGACGTTAGGTCTGGCCTCATAGATTGCACCAATCAGCCCAAAAGGAACTCTGACCTGTTTTAGATTCAAGCCGTTAGGTCGGTGGATATCTTGAACTAACTCACCGATTGGGTCAGAAAGTTCTATCAACTCAGCCAAGGAAACCCGCAGTGCAGAGACTCTCTCGGAAGTTAGAGTCAGTCGATCCAATAGCCCAGCTGGAAGATCTGAATTAGCCAGAAGATCTTTTTGGTTGGCGGCCAGAATCTCATTTTCAAGCTGGTGGAGACCCTGTGAGACAAGTTTTAGAACTTCGTTCTTGACCTGTCTTGGTGCAAGAGAAAGAGCAACCGATGCATCCTTTGCGGCTTTGATTATCTCTAACGCAGACATGATTAGTCTTCCTTAGCCCTAAACCAGGTGCCCACTCTTTCACCCGATAAAACCCTAGCTACATTATCAATCGAAGTTAGTAGCACAGTGATTCCCGCATCGGTAGCTGTTCTAGCTGCCTGAATCTTTGTTACTGCACCACCTGTGCCAACCTTTGTTGAACTGGCACCTATCTTGATGCCAGATAGATCATCCAGTGGTTCCACCCACTCTATTTTTTGTGAACCTTCCTCAGTCGGTGAACGATCATAAAGCGCATCGACATCGCTTAAAAGCACTAGCGCATCAGACTCAACCAATATGGCTACCAGTGCGGCAAGGCGATCGTTATCACCGAAGCGAATTTCTTGGGTGGCAACGGTGTCATTTTCATTCACTATTGGAACAACTCCAAGTTCAATTAGCTTTTCTAAAGCTTCCTTAGCGTTATTAGAACTTTCTTCATTATCCAGATCAGTTGCCGATAACAGCACCTGTCCGGCTAGCAAATCGTATTTCTCCAGTTCAGTTTGGTATCGAAGCATTAATCTAGATTGACCAATTGCAGCCAGTGCCTGAGAGGTTGCTAAATCCTGAGGTTTTTCTTGAAAGTGCATCAGCGGCAAGGCGGTGGCAATAGCCCCTGAGGTAACCAGAACGATTTGCTGACCTGTTTTGTTTCTTTCAGCAATAGCTTCAACTAGCTTGGCTAAGTTGGCGGAGTTCTCACCGGTTATTGATGAGGAACCAACCTTCACAACAATTCTTTTGGCTTTAGGAATATCCCTGTGATCGTAAAGCATCACTTATCTTCCTCTTCGAACACCTGAGGGTTGCCTTCTTTTTCCATCTCCTCACGGAGCTTAGCTCTGGCATCCATCATCTCTTTGTATTCTCGGCGACGCTCAATGTTTGTTCTACGGTCATTGGTATCCAAGCGGGCATCGTAACCTCTAGGACCAGCAATCAGTTCTCCCGCTGATGCAATAGTTGGCTCCCAATCAAAGACAACTCCATCGCCTTCACCAATCACCACGGTTGAACCAGCAACAGCACCTGCTTTCAAAAGTGCATCTTCAACACCTAATTTGGCTAAGCGATCACCAAGATAACCAACTGCTTCCTCATTACTGAACATGGTTTGGTGCACCCAACGCTCCGGCTTTGCACCAAGTACTCTGAAGATCTCCTCACCGTCATACTCTTCTTTAGTAACAGTGAACTTTGAATCCTCTTTACGGGCATTCATAAGGTGAATTCTTGGGCGTACCGGTATCTGCTGTTTAGCCTCACGGTCCCTTTTGACAAGTTCAGCCAAAGCAAAATTCAACTCTCGCAAGCCTTCACGGCTGACTGCTGAAATTAGGAATACTTTATAGCCACGCTGTTCTAAATCACCTTTGACAAACTCAGCTAATTCTCTTGCCTCTGGAACATCTATCTTGTTCAAAGCAACAAGCTGTGGTCTTTCAGTTAGTGGAAGTTGACCAGCAGGAACTTCATACTTTTTTAGTTCACTCAGGATCAGATCAAGATCACTCAGTGGGTCGCGATTAGGTTCCAAAGTTGCACAGTCCAGCACATGCAAAAGTGCTGCACATCTTTCAACGTGTCGAAGAAAATCCAGGCCAAGCCCTTTACCCTCGCTTGCTCCCTCAATCAGCCCTGGCACATCAGCAACCGTGAAGCGAACATCTCCTGCTTGAACCACACCAAGGTTTGGGTGCAGAGTGGTAAACGGGTAATCAGCAATTTTTGGTTTTGCTGAGGAGATAGCCGCAATCAGTGAGGACTTACCCGCAGACGGGTAGCCAACCAGTGCAACATCGGCAACTGATTTGAGTTCCAAGATTACGCTACCGCGCCAGCCTGGCACACCTAAAAGGGCAAAGCCCGGCGCTTTACGTTTTGAAGAGGCAAGGGCAGCATTACCTAGCCCTCCTTGACCACCCTCAGCAACAATAAGTTCCATTCCCGCTTCATCAAGATCGGTAATAACTTTGCCGCTTTTATCCTTGACAACAGTGCCAACTGGAACTGGAAGTAAAATGTCTTTACCCCTAGCACCATTTCTAAAATCTCCAGCACCATCGCCACCATCTCCGCCCGAGCGGTGTGGATTAAAGTGATAGTCCAAAAGTGTGGTGACATTTGGATCGGCTATAAGTGTGATTGAACCACCATCGCCACCGTCAGCACCATCAGGGCCTGCAAGCGGTTTGAATTTTTCGCGCTTAACCGAAACGCAACCATCGCCACCGTCTCCAGCACGTAAGAAAAGAGTTACTTGATCGACGAATGTAACCAAGGTATTCTCCTTTCCTCAAAAGCCGAACAGGCGAGCAACAATTGCTCGCCTGCCGATAAGTCTTTTAGCTCTAAGCTGCGGTAACCACGTTCACAACGCGGCGGCCACCTTTTTCGCTGAATTCAACAGCACCTGCAGCGAGCGCGAACAGTGTGTCGTCTTTTCCACGACCGACGTTACGACCCGGGTGGAAGTGTGTGCCACGCTGGCGAACTAGGATTTCTCCCGCGTTTACTTCTTGGCCTGCATAACGCTTGACACCTAGACGCTGTGCATTGGAATCGCGACCGTTTCTGGTTGAGGAAACACCTTTTTTGGATGCCATTTTGCTCTACTCCTTTAACCCTTACTTAATCTCAGTAACCTGAACGCGGGTAAGGTCAGCTCTAAATCCCTGACGCTTTTTGTAACCGGTCTTGTTCTTGTATTTCTGAATGACGATCTTAGGTCCACGAAGGTTACCCAACACAGTTGCAGTTACCTTGACACCTGATAGCGCTTTAGCCTCGTGGGTGACCTTGTCACCATCGACTAGCAAAAGAGCTGGAAGTTCGATTTTCTCGCCAGCGTTAGCCTTGATACGGTCTAGCGTGACGATGGTGCCAACTGACACCTTCTCTTGGCGGCCTCCGGCCTTTACTACTGCGTAAACCACAGTTATACCCTTTGTTCGTAAATTCTTGGATTTGTTGTTGCTAATTACGGGCAACAAGGTTCAATCTTAGCCTTTTTATTGGGCTGAGGTCAAACCTTTTAGCCCTTGGTTTCCCCTGGCGTAATCTCACCTTCTGAGCTAACTCGCCTAGATTTAGGCTTTTTCGGGGTTTCAACTGCTAAAGGCAAAGCCTCAAGAACGCTATCCAAGGTCTTCTCTGTCGAGGTTATGCTGCTGGCAGCAATCTTTGACATCAAATCTTTTGCCTCAGCTGCCTTCTCAGCGGTTACCACTCTGGCTGGTTCAATTTTCACCTTGGCCTTTGGTTCTTCCGCGGCATCCTTGTTCTTTTGTTGCTTGTTTTTACCCTTCCCAGCTTTTTGCTTAGGTTGGCGGTCATCATCAGCGATGTGTTTGTTCTTTAGCACCGGCTCGTGGTGAACAACCACTCCTCGACCAGCACAGATCTCACAAGGCTCGCTGAATGCTTCTAAAAGTCCAATACCTATTTTCTTTCGTGTCATTTGGACTAGCCCAAGCGAGGTAACCTCAGCAACCTGATGCTTAGTTCTATCTCTAGATAGGCACTCAATCAGGCGTCTAAGCACCAGCTCTCGGTTGGATTCGAGCACCATGTCGATAAGGTCAACCACGATGATTCAACCGATGTCACGAAGTCTTAGCTGACGGACTATTTCTTCAGCTGCTTCCAGGTTGTTCTTGGTTACTGTTTCTTCAAGGTTTCCACCGGAACCGATGAACTTACCAGTGTTCACATCAACAACGGTCATCGCTTCGGTGCGATCAATCACCAGAGATCCACCGGATGGTAGATAGACCTTACGGTCAAGTGCCTTGATGATCTGCTCATTGATTCTGAAGTGATCAAAGGCATCTTTGTCACCCTCGAATCTTTCAACTCTGGCTAAAAGATCCGGCGCCACATCCTTTAGGTAACCTTCGATGGTGGCAAAAGGTGCATCGCCGTCAATAATCATCTTTTGGAAATCTTCATTGAAGACATCTCGAACTATTTTGATTAGAAGATCTGGCTCAGAAGATAGCAGTGCTGGTGGATTAGAAATTTCTGCCTTACGGCTAATCTCCTCCCACTGAATCTGCAAACGTTGAACATCTTCAGCCAACTGTTCTTCTGTTGCACCCTCAGCTGCAGTCCTCACAATCACACCAGCTTCAGCTGGCAAGATCTCTTTCAGAATCTTCTTGAGTCTTACCCGCTCTGACTCAGGTAGTTTTCTAGAAATACCATTCACTGCACCATTTGGCACATAGACCAGATAGCGACCGGGCAGGGAAACCTGCGAGGTCAATCGAGCACCTTTTTGTGCCACTGGATCTTTGGTTACTTGAACCAAAACCTTGTCACCTGATTTGAGAGCAAGCTCAATCTTTCTTGGCTGATTACCAACCTCGGCAAGTTCCCAGTCAACTTCACCTGAGTAGAGAACCGCATTCCTACCTCGACCGATATCCACGAAGGCAGCTTCCATCGAAGGCAAAACATTTTGCACCTTGCCCAGATAAACATTTCCAATAAGTGAACTGTCTTGTGCCTTGGCCACATAGTGTTCGACCAGGATGTTGTCTTCTAAAACACCGATCTGGATCTTGTCATCTTTACTTCTAACAACCATGATGCGGTCCACCGCTTCACGACGAGCTAAGAATTCACTCTCTGTGATTCTTGAAGATCTTCTCCCAGAATCTCGTCCATCACGACGACGCTGCTTCTTGGCCTCCAGCCTGGTTGAACCCTTGACTCTGGTTGGCTCATTAGAAGGAGCCTTTGGCTCTCTCGGAGTTCTAACCTTGACTACAACATTTGGTGGAAGTTCACCTTCAACCACTTCCCCGGACGACGACGTGAACGAACCCTGCGGTGCGTTCCATCAGTTTCCTCCAGAGTCGCAACGCCACGTTTGGTGCGCTTAGGTGCAACGGTTGGGGTCGGAAGATCCGGGGCTTGGAAAATAAGTGAAATGCCGACTGGACCTGTGGGCTCTTGCGTTTTAGATTCAACCGCCTCATCGCTAGCTTTTTTACGAGAACGCTTCGGGGCTGGTTCAACCGGGGTCTCAATCTTTTCTTTGGCAGGGGCTTTTTTAGCCTTAGGCTTTTTTGTCTCTTCGACCTCAGTTACTTTTTCAACTGCTTTAGTGGGCTTTTTACTAGCCTCGCTGTTATCTTTCTTTTTCACCATCTCTGGTCATCCATGTCCGGTTTTCTATCCCGGTCCACACCCCAAAACAAAAAACCTATAAATCCTTCTATCAACTCCTGTTGATAGCTAAACCTTTTTCTAAAGTGTTGAACACCAAGAGCTAAGAAAACCTCGAAACTGCCCGATGGGACTTACTTTATGAGGTGCCTAAAAGCATCCAACAAAACCTTTGTTCATCTCAGTGTGGTGAGATTCACTACCTAAAGTATGACACTTTAAAGCCCAAAAGTCATGAGCATTTGAGCCATACTTAAACCTATGAACACAGTTAAGCCGTTAGAAACAGGCATTGCAGCCCCGAAATCTCTCGCCTGGACTCTCATAATTGGTGGACTAATCGGCTGGATTGGCGCTTTTGCTCTGACCTTGGAAAGATTCCACGTTGCAACGGATCCTTCTGCCTCACTAAGTTGCGACATCAACGTGTTCATATCCTGTACGTCGGTGATGCTCACCTGGCAAGCCAAACTTTTAGGCTTTCCTAATTCACTGATTGGACTAGCCGCATTCGTAGCACCAATTGTTGTTGGGTTTGCAATTATTGCTGGAGCGAGATTTGCTAAATGGTTCTGGAGATTGTTCTGGCTGGGTTGCCTGGGTGGTTTTGGTTTTGTGCTTTGGCTTTTCTCACAGAGTTTACTTGTCATCAATGTGCTCTGCCCCTACTGCATGGTCGCCTGGACAGGCATGATTCCAGTTTTCTGGGTGGTGACGCTATTTGCTTTCCGAGAAGACATTCTGCCGATGCCAGTTAGAACTGCACCATTCTGGGATGGTGCTTACCGATACGCGTGGGTTTGGATAATAGCGACGTATGTGCTGATTATTACCGCAATCATTATTCGTTTCTGGTCACGCTGGCCAGCTACGCTGCAACAGTTCGGTTTCTAAAACCAGAGGGCAAGTTCTCTGGTGGCTGACTCAACCGAGTCTGAGCCGTGCACCAGATTCTGGTGCACCTTCAAGCCCCAATCACGACCGAGATCACCTCGGATGGTGCCGGGTAAGGCAACGGTTGGGTCGGTAGCTCCGGCAAGCACGCGGAAACCTTCAATCACTCGATCACCTTCGACTCGAAGGGCAACAACATCACCGGATGACATGAACTCAATCAGTGGCTCATAAAAGGGTTTACCTTCATGCTCGGCATAGTGTTTACTAAGCAGGTCTCTTGATGGAGTTAATTTTTTGATGTCAATGATTTGATATCCCTTGGTTTCGATTCGATTAATGATCTCACCAATGAGATTGCGTTTGACACCATCGGGCTTGATTAGAACCAAAGTCTGTTCAGTCATTACTTTTCCTCAGTTTCAATAGTTATTTCAAAGGTATCAACATTTGCTTTAGCTTTGCGAGCAAGGTCTATAGTTGCTCCAGCAATCATCGCCCAACCAAACAATCCGACAAAGATTATGGCAATCAGTAGCATCCATGGCACAAAGAAAGAAACCACGAGTAGTAGCACCTGCAGCGCCCAGGCAAAGATGTAGCTACCACGGCGACCTAGATAACCTGGAGTCAAAATCAAAACCGTTGAAAAGGCTAGCCCAAAACCCCAGACAAGTTGAGGCTCAGCAATTTTGAGCCCAAAGGCAACCAGTGTTCCAAAGAAAACCACGAAGGCTTCAAAAGCTAAAATCATTGAACCTAACTGACGCTTCACAGATTTCTGAGCCATTAGATTTCCTCCAGTTGCTTTAGTTTGAGCACATCGCCAATCAGCGTGATAGAACCACTCACTACAACGATACCTCCGCTACCAACCCTGTTTTTAGCCTCGTCAATAGCTTCCCGAGCATTAGCTTTATGCTTCACTCGCTCGACACCAAAGATTTCTTCGGCTAAGGGTAGTAAATCTCCCAGAGCTGTGGCTCTTGAGCTTGTGCTCTGGGTGAGGATAATCTCAGTCAAAACCGGTTCCAGCGCTTCAAGCACTCCCCTTGCATCTTTATCCCCAAGGATGCTGATAACACCGATAGCCTCGGGTGAATCAAAAGAGTGAACCAAAGCATCAGCAAGCGATCTTGCCCCGTGTGGGTTATGGGCAGCATCTAGGAGAATTACCGGGTTTTTAGAAATAACCTGCAATCGCCCAGGCGAAGTCACATCGGCAAGTGCTGCTCGGAGGATTTCATCTGGTAATACTTCAGCGGCTGAACCCATGAACTGTTCGATGGCAGCAATAGCCACTGCAGCGTTTTCAACCTGATACTTGCCATGAAGCGGCATGAATAGGTTCTTGTATTCACCTGCTAAAGAGCTAATGCTGAAAGTCAAGCCAGTTGCATCTTCGATTACTTCCGTCACTGTAAAGGAATCACCATAAACATCAAATGATTGACCTGTCGAGTTTGCCTTCTGTTTTAGAACCTCAAGAGCTTCAGGTTGCTGTTTTGAACTAACCACGGCAGATATGGGTTTGATGATGCCGGATTTAGTTGTGGCTATTTCGGAAATGGTGTTCCCTAATCGTTCCATGTGATCTAGATCGATTGGAGTAAAGACCGCAACATCACCATCGGCGACATTTGTCGAATCCCACTCGCCGCCCATACCAACTTCTAGGACCAAAACATCAACCGGTGCATCTGCAAAACATGCGAACCCTAAAACAGCTAGTGCCTCAAAGAAGGTCAGCCTTGACTCTGCCTCGGCTAATAGTTCCTGATCGACTATCTCTAAAACGGGTTCGATGTCTTTAAAAACTTCGTAGAGTCGCTCAATTGCGATAGGTTCGCCATCGATTGCGATTCGTTCATTGAGCTCAATCAAATGCGGTGAAGTAAATCTTCCAGTCCTAAGCCCAAACTCTCTCAGAATTCTTTCGATGATTCTGGTTGTCGTTGTCTTACCGTTTGTGCCGGTGATATGCACCACCCGATACATCTTTTGCGGGTCACCTAAAAGCTCCACTGCCCGCCGAGTTGGCTCCAGTCTGGGACGAAGCTTATGCTCGGGGACTCGATCCATCAAAGATTTTTCGATTTCACGAATCATCTCTAACTCTGTGAGCGAAGAACTCAAAGCTTTTTCACCACTACACCAAGCGGCAGATCATCGCCCACGGTGACACCTTCACCAGCGACATCGCCAACTTGCAAACTAAGTTCCAAAGTTAGAGTTTCAGTCTTCAGAAGTTCCTCGTGAGCGCTAATTGCATCCAGCACTTCTTGTGAGGCTGTAACAGAAAGAGCAATTCGATCACTCACATCAAAATCTGCATCCTTACGTGCCTGCTGCACTGCTCGAACAACATCTCTAGCAATACCTTCTGCTTCTAGTTCCTCAGTTACCCGTGAATCTAAGAGGACAAAGCCACCACCAGGTAGGATGCCAATCAGATTCACACTTTCAGTATTTGCCGCGGTGTCGGCGACCAGTTCGATTTCAAACTCACCGTCAATTAGTTCAACTCCACCACAGACAACCTTGCCTTCGGTTTCAGACCAGGTACCGGATTTGGATGCTGCAATGACGCTCTGAACTTCTTTCCCGATTCTTGGTCCCAGTGCTCGAGAATTCACATTTAGCTTTTTCACAACGCCAAACTCGGTGGTTGAATCCAACGACAGTTCAACCAGTTTTACCTCTTTGACATTTAGTTCATCCGCGATGATTGAACTGAACGCGGCTAGCTTCTTAGCTGATTCAGTAACAACCGTAAGAGTTGATAGTGGTAGCCGAACTCTCAAGCCCGAGGTTTTTCTTAGTGAGAGAGCCACGGAAGAGATTGCTCTGACTTTATCCATCGCAGCAACCAGCTCGTCATCACGGGTTAGTGCTTCGTGATCTGGCCACTGGGTTAGGTGCACCGAACGCATACCGGTTAGTCCTCTGAAAATCTCTTCCGTGATAAGCGGTAGTAGTGGGGCTGCCACTCTGGTGGTAATTTCGAGCACCGTAAACAGTGTGTCAAAAGCCTTCTGATCACCTTCCCAGAATCGAGCTCTAGATCTTCTGACGTACCAGTTAGTTAGGACATCAGCGAAATCTCGCAATCTTGCACTGGCCCCGAAGGTGTCAAAGCCATTCAGATCAGCGCTTACCCCAGCAACCATCTCTCTGGTTTTAGCAACCAGGTAGCGATCCAAAACATCCTCACTGGATAGATCAAACTTTGCTTCATAGCCGGAGGCATTGGCGTAGAGGGTAAAGAAGTAGTAGGTGTTCCAGAGCGGCAGAATTACCTGGCGCACTCCCTCCCTGATTCCCTGCTCTGTGACACTCATCGTGCCACCGCGAAGAATTGGTGATGAGAGCAGGAACCACCGCATGGCATCAGAACCATCGCGGTCAAAGACCTCGTTGACATCAGGATAATTCCTCAGCGACTTGGACATCTTCTGTCCATCACTACCTAAAACAATTCCGTGTGAGATAGCCGTCTTGAAAGCTGGTCTATCAAAAAGTGCCGTGGCTAAAACATGCAGGGTATAGAACCAACCCCTGGTTTGACCGGAGTATTCCACGATGTAATCGCCTGGGTTGTGTGATTCAAACCACTCCCGATTCTCAAACGGGTAGTGCACCTGAGCAAAAGGCATCGAACCAGATTCAAACCAGCAGTCCAAAACCTCTGGCACTCTAACCATCATTGATTTACCCGTTGGGTCATCTGGGTTTGGGCGGGTCAAACTGTCAATCACCGGACGGTGGAAATCTTCTACCCTGATGCCAAAATCTTTTTCTAATTCATCTAGCGAGCCATAGACATCTAACCGGGGATAGTTAGGGTCATTGGATTTCCAGACTGGAATCGGAGCACCCCAGAAACGGTTTCTAGAGATCGCCCAATCGCGCACGTTTTCTAGCCACTTACCAAAAGAGCCATCCTTGGTGTGCTCAGGAACCCAGTTGATTTCCTGATTCAACTCCAGCATGCGATCTTTTAGTTTGGTGGTTTCAACAAACCAAGATGAAACTGCTTTATAAATCAGCGGGTTCTTGCAGCGATAGCAGTGCGGGTAGGGGTGGTCATAGGAAGCTTGCTTTATGAGCCTCCCCATGTCTTTTAGTTTCTGTGTGATTGGCTTATTAGCTTCAAAGACGTGCATGCCGACAAAATCGCTAACTACAGAAACGTATTCACCGCGCTCGTTGATAGAAACATAAACCGGTATGCCAGCTGCTTCACAGATCTTTTGGTCATCTTCACCATATGCTGGCGACTGATGAACAACACCGGTTCCCTCATTATCAGCAACGTATGAATCGACTAAAACCTGCCAAGCGTTTTTGACTTCGAACTTTGCTTGGTCAGCATAGTAATCAAACAGTCGTTCGTATTTGATTCCAGCCAACTCACTTCCCTTGACTGTTTCAACAACATTGTCAAGGGCGGTTTCAAGATTTTCAAAACCTAATTCTTTGACATAACCTGCAAGCAAAGATTTAGCCAGAAGATATTTACCGGTTACGGTTTCAATTACGGCATATTCAATCTCAGGTCCAACCGCTAGAGCAAAGTTAGTCGGCAAGGTCCAGGGTGTAGTCGTCCACGCCAAAATCTTGACACCCTGATACTTGCCTTCAGTTATTGGGAAGGTAACGGTTACAGTTTGATCCTGTCTATTCTGATAAACATCCTCATCCATGCGAAGTTCGTGGTTTGAAAGCGGTGTCTCACAGCGATAGCAATAGGCAAGAACTTTAAAGCCTTCGTAGATAAGACCTTTTTTATAAAGTTCCTTGAAAGCCCAAATTACGCTCTCGGTGTATGGAGCATCAAGAGTTTTGTAATCATTTTCAAAATCAACCCAGCGAGCCTGACGCGTAACGTAGGCTTCCCACTCTTTCGTGTATTTCAGGACCGAGCTGCGACAGTATGCATTGAACTTATCTATGCCATATTTTTCAATTTCAGGTCTACCGGAGATCTTTAGCTGACGCTCAGCTTCAACCTCGGCTGGAAGACCATGAGTGTCCCAACCAAAGCGACGCTCCACACGGTAACCCTGCATGGTTTTAAACCTTGGAACAGTGTCTTTGGCATAGCCAGTCAGTAGGTGGCCGTAGTGGGGTAACCCGTTGGCAAAGGGTGGGCCGTCGTAAAAGACAAACTCCTCGGCTCCTTCTTCCTGGCGCTGGTCAATAGAAGCCTGAAAGGTATGGTCTTTAGCCCAAAAATCAAGGATTGCCTCTTCAATCTTCGGAAATGAGGGGCTAGCCGGAATGCCAAAAGAAGCACCGTCATTTTTGGGATACATGTTTTGGCTCCAGATTTAGGTAAGAAACATACTTAGGTCAATGTTAATCTTAAACAACGTTAATGTTTTTGGAGACCTAACTTGACCAACCCAGATTTCAAAGCAACTGCCCAAACCCCCGAGAAAGTCGGGGTTGAGGGACTCGAGGACAAGTGGTCCCTTAGCTGGAGCGAATCCGGCACCTACCGATTCCAGAGAGATAGCCAGGCGGAGATCTACTCAATCGACACGCCTCCACCGACGGTTTCAGGGTCTTTGCATGTCGGCCACGTCTTCAGCTACACCCATACGGACGTGGTTGCCAGATTCCAAAGAATGCGTGGCAAAGAGGTCTATTACCCGATGGGTTGGGATGATAATGGACTACCCACCGAACGAAGGGTGCAAAACTACTTCGGCGTTCGATGCGATCCGACACTTCCCTATGACCCTAATTTCACCCCACCTTTTGAAGGTGGCGATAATAAATCTTCTAAAGCTGCCGACCAAATACCTATTTCCAGAAGAAACTTCATTGAACTCTGCGTAAAACTAACCGCCGAAGACGAGTTGCAATTCGAAGCACTCTGGCGACAACTTGGACTTTCGGTTGACTGGGGTCAGACCTATCAGACGATCAGTAAGTCGGCACAAAAAGTTTCACAGCAAGCATTTTTGAATAACCTAGCCCGAGGTGAGGCATACCAGTCGATGGCACCGACGCTCTGGGATGTGACTTTTAGAACTGCCGTGGCTCAAGCAGAGCTTGAAGATCGCGAACAGCCAGGTGCGTATCATCGAATTGGCTTTGACGGCCCCGAAGGAAAAGTTTTCATCGAAACAACCAGACCTGAATTGATACCAGCCTGTGTGGCACTGGTTGCCCATCCAGATGATGAGCGTTATCAAAAACTCTTTGGGCAAACAGTTAGAACCCCACTCTTTGGTGTTGAAGTTCCCGTTGTCTCACATCGCTTAGCGCAGATTGATAAAGGTAGCGGTATCGCGATGATCTGCACCTTTGGTGATGTCACAGATGTGATCTGGTGGCGTGAACTGGATTTACCAAACAGAGCCATTATTGGATTTGATGGACGTATCCAGCAGGATGCCCCCGAGGGTATTGATTCTGAAGCGGGTAAAAAGTATTTCGCAGAGCTAGCTGGAAAAACAGTTTTCTCGGCAAAAACCAGGATCGTTGAATTACTTCAGGAAACTGGCGACATGGTTGGTGAAGCTAAAGCAATTACTCACCCGGTGAAGTTCTTTGAGAAAGGCGATAAGCCACTAGAAATAGTTTCGACCCGTCAGTGGTATATCCGTAACGGCGGTCGCGATACCGAACTGCGTGAAAAACTTCTTGCCCTGGGTAAGGAGCTTCGCTTCCACCCAGATTTTATGCGTGTGAGGTATGAAAACTGGGTAAACGGCCTCACCGGAGACTGGTTGATTTCTCGCCAGCGCTTTTTTGGTGTGCCGATTCCGCTCTGGTATGAGCTTGATGCTGCAGGTGAAGCTCAATTCGACAGGGTTATCGTGCCAGATGCCGGAAGCCTACCGATTGACCCCTCGAGTGATGTCCCGCCAGGTTTCACCGAAGACCAAAGAGGAAAGCCCAATGGTTTTGTTGGTGAAGTGGACATTATGGACACCTGGGCAACATCTTCTCTCACCCCGCAACTTGCCGGTGGTTGGTTAGATGATCCTGAGCTTTTTGCAAAAGTGTTCCCCTACGATTTGCGACCTCAGGGACAAGACATTATCCGAACCTGGTTATTCTCCACAGTGCTTCGCTCTCTTCAGGAGCACGGAAAACTACCTTGGTCTGATGCCGCGATTTCGGGTTGGATTCTTGATCCAGATCGCAAAAAGATGTCAAAGTCAAAAGGTAACGTCGTAACCCCAAACGATCTATTAGTGGAGCACTCCTCTGACGCAGTTCGCTACTGGGCTGCCTCAGCCAGATTGGGCACAGACGCTGCCTTTGATACCGGACAAATGAAAATCGGTAGAAGGCTAGCCATCAAGGTTCTAAACGCAGCAAAGTTTGTGCTTAGCTTTGAACTTGACCCAAATGCTGAGACTGTTTCAGAGCCAATCGATCAGAGCCTCATACTGAACCTAGCCAAACTGGTTGAAGAAGCCACCAAGGCATTCGAAAGTTACGATCACACCAAAGCTTTGGAACTGACCGAGAAGTTCTTCTGGAACTTTACTGATAACTATCTTGAATTGGTGAAAGAGCGGGCCTACGGTCAGGGTGATTTCTCCAAGGAAGAGCAAGCTTCGGCCATCATTGCCCTGCGCCAAGCACTGATTACCCTGCTTAGACTCTTCGCACCATTTATTCCTTTTGCCACCGATGAGGTCTGGTCTTGGTGGCAGAGCGGTTCAATTCACCGTTCAAGTTGGCCAACCCAGGAAGAACTTGTCGGCAACTTGGATGAAACGAACATCGACCTAATGGACTTAGCCGAACAGGCCCTATTTGGCATACGCAAAGCCAAGAGTGATGCAAAAGCTTCGATGAGAGCCGAGGTCGTCAGCGCAGCACTGGGGGCACCAGAGATCAGTCGCATTGAGCTACTCGTCAAAGACCTAAAGGCTGCTGGACACATCGCAAAACTTGACTTAGTCAAGGCTGAAGAGGTTGTGGTTCAGGGTTTAGTGCTAGAAACACAGCCTGAATAACGTTTTTCTAAAACAAATCTCTACTGGCAGTGGCTCGGGCTAGGCTTTTTACCATGACATTTGAATCAGAAAACCCTTTTGCCCTCCGCTCAACTCTCGAATACGAGATGCCAGATTTCAACCGCATCAATGATGAAAGCTACCTTCCTGCTTTCTATGCCGGTTGTGAACAACACCTAGGTGAAATTCACGAAATCATCAAACAGGATGAGATTACTTTTGAGAACACTATTGTTCAGATGGAAAAATCTGGTCAAGTGCTCATGCGAATTCTGATGGTTTTCTATAATAAGTCCTCCAGCGACACCTCTGATCGACTCGATGAGATCGAAGAGGAAATTGCTCCTAAGCTAGCTGCGCATGAGGACGCCATCCATCTGAACCAAGAACTCTGGGGCCGAATCAAGCACCTCTACGAGAACCGCGATTCATTGGAATTGAATTCAGAAGATGCTTGGCTTCTTGAGCGCTACTACCGTGATTTCACAATCGCTGGAGCACACCTATCAGAAGCTCAACGCGAGGAACTAAAAAAACTTAATGAAGAACTTTCTAAGTTAGAAACTCTATTTGATAAGAACCTCCTAAATGACACCAACGCCCTAGGTGTTGTCGTGGACGATGTCGCAGAACTTGATGGACTAACTGAAAATGAAATTGAGGCTTGCAAAGCAGCAGCTGAGAGCCGCGGTCTAGAGGGTAAATATCTTGTCGGTATGGTCAATTTCACCGGCAACCCACTACTTGCTCGACTCACCCATCGTGGGCTTCGTGAGCGCATTATGAAGAATTCGCTTCTAAAAGGCGGCCAGGACAACGAAAACGATAACCGAAAGATTATTTTGCAGTTGGTTAAACTTCGTGCCAAGCGCGCTGAATTGTTTGGTGCTAAGACCCATGCCGAGTATGTTTTGCAGGACAGGAACGCGCAGACCCCTGAGAATGTCCATGCCATGATGAAACAGATTGTACCGGCAGCAGTTCGCAACGCCAGATTGGAAGGCGAGGATCTCCAAAAGGCAATAACTGCAAGTGGTGAGAGTTTCGAACTACAGTCCTGGGACTGGGATTTCTATACGGAGAAAGTGCGTTTGGCGAAATACAACTTAGATACAGCCAAGATGAAGCCCTACTTCGAACTAGAAAGAGTGCTGCATGATGGGGTGTTCTTTGCCGCAAACAAACTGTTCGGGCTCAGTTTCAAAGAGCGCAAAGACATAAAGACCTATCACCCAGAAGCCAGAGCCTTTGAGGTTTTCAACGAGGACGGCTCAAAGCTAGCTCTATTTATTGGAGATTTCTTCACCCGAGATTCAAAGCGCGGTGGTGCTTGGATGAATAATCTGGTGGATCAGAATTTCCTTTTGGGTCAGCTTCCAGTTGTTGTGAATAATCTAAACATTCCAAAGCCTCCTCAAGGACAGCCTGCACTTTTGACCTATGACGAGACAACCACCCTGTTCCACGAGTTCGGCCATGCGCTGCACGGCATGCTATCTGACGTGAAGTATCCGAGATTCTCTGGAACAAGCGTTGAAAGAGATTTCGTGGAATTCCCTTCACAGGTCAATGAGATGTGGATCACTTGGCCGGAAGTAATGGATAACTATGCAATCCACTACGAAACTGGAGAGAAGATTCCGAAGCAATGGGTGGAGAATCTAAAAGCTGCAGCGACATTCAATGAAGGCCATGCCACTACCTCATACATG
>JBJTHM010000050.1:0-3206 GCA_046094465.1 Rhodoluna sp.
GTCTAGTCTCAACCATATTCATGGGCGGATGTTCACTCGTCCCATTTCAAACGAAAGCAGCCCTTTGTTCCTCGGGAGAGACTCTGAAGATCGGGGTTGATCAACAGCTTTTCCCTTTGAACCAAGGATCGGATGAGCAAGCCAATGACATAAAGAAACTTGAAGTCTTCCTTGGAAAGGCAACTCAGTGCCCGATCCAGATGGTGCCTATTGTTAGTACTCCACTTGGGCGCAAATTAATCAAAAGCGGTGGTTTTGATTTCGCCTTTCTCGCTCCCAGTCTCTCAGTCCTTGCACTCAATCAAGACTCTGGCTATGTACCCCTAAGGTCACTCGGACAGGACGGAGCGGTTCGTTCGGCGATGCTAGTCCCAAAAACCAGCGACATAAAGGATTATTCTGGCCTAAATGGCAAGAAGATTGGCCTGCTTTCAAGCGGGTTAATCGGCTATTACCTGACTAGATATAATACCTATGGAGTGAATATAGCCGGCATCGACTATGGATTAAGCTATGAAGATCTAATTAACAAATTGAAGATCCGCCAGGTCGATGCTATTGCGTGGGATACACAGATCACGCCCCTGCCTCCTGGGACGCGCCTGGGCGCTATCGATCCTCACCTGCTGCCATCGGGTGCGCTGTTGATGCACTCTAGGTTGAATAGCTTGGACTACACAGGCCTCCTCAAAGAGCTGGATGAAAACTCATTCCAGCTTCCCTCCTTTCTTCGCTATGGAGCAAGCACAAAACCCGAGCTAACATCTTACAATCACTTTATCAAGATTGTCCAGACAGTTGATCAGTGGGATAAACAAAACCAGCCTATCACTGGACAACAAGAGGCGAATCATTAAAGCCAATGGCCGATCGGATCTTTATCAGCTACTCACATTCTGATTCAGCTTTTGTTCGCTGGTTGAGGGAAGAACTCAGAAAACGTGGCTATGACGTATGGTTTGATTCCAACTCGATTCAGATCGGCCAGATTTGGAGAGAAGAAATTGTTCAAGGCATTGAAGAAAGTGACTACTTTATGATCATCCTTTCCTCTGGCTCTATCCAATCAGCAAATGTGGTCAAGGAGCTCTCATTAGCAGAGAGCTTTGGCAAAATTATTTTGCCGATTATGATCGAAGACATTAGCATACCCGCCAAAATGAAATATCAACTTGCAGGCGTTCAGTTTATCGCTCTTGGCAGCAACAGGTCAGCAGAGAATCTTGATCTACTTGTAGAGGGATTACGGAATCAGGCTGTAGCCTCAGGCCGCGACTTTATGGCCTCGCGATTATTAAGTCGTGGATATGAATTGGAAAACTTAATTGGCCAATCAAATCAATCCACAACATACCGAGCCAAGGATCAGAAGCGTGGAAGGGATGTAGTGCTTAAGATTTATCCAGCCTCAGGCCCTTTTGTTCCGAAATTTCAGGCAGAAGCCAAGAAGCTTGAGGCGCTAAGGCATCAAGGCTTTCCCCTGATCCTTGATCACTTTGAAGAGAGGAGCTGCTATTGCCTTGTTCAGGAATTAATAGAGGGCATGCCATGGAGCGCCATGCAATGGACCGGGGAAATGATTACGTTTCATGCGCGCAAGATTCTGACTCTTCTCTCTGTGATGCATGACCAAGGAATTGTGCATGCAGATATTCGACCCGACAATCTGCTGCTTCTGCCAGGCACAAATGATTCCTATATAGTCGACCTCTCGCTAGTTCATACAGCACTATTAATGAAGCAGACTTCTCTACAAAATCCAATCACGGGAAAAGATGATCAACGTTTACCCACCCGATCAATTGGTTTTGCAAGAAGTTTTTTTCAGGCCCCAGAATTTATTCGTTTTTCAGTGCTCACCCCTGCCATCGATCTCTATGGTTTGGGAGTCAGCCTGCTCATGCTTTGCAGCGGCAGCAATCCAGAGAGCCTGTATCAGCAAAATCTAGGCCAATGGCTGATGAGTGACCTTGACGACTCTGTCCGGCGCTGGTTAGCACCCATGCTTATTGATTCACCTTCCGAACGAGTGCAGCATGCAAAACAAGTTTTAGTGCTAATGGAACCTGATTCTTGCATTATTCCGCAAGATCCAAGACCAAAACAAGCCTGGTCAGTCAGCGCACCTGATTCTCTGCTCAGCGCCCTTCCATCAGAGCTGTCTGGCGATGATCAGCCCGCTTCAAGCCCATGCAGAAAAGATCAACAACCGCTACCTCCTCTTACCACCCCACCCAATTCACCAAAACCCATGGCGCCAAGCAGCCTGGAGAGTGGTGAGCCGCGTTGGAGCCGGAATCGTTTGCTTGCTTGCCTGCTTCTTCGCATTGGTCCTGTTGCAGAGAGCATCCTACAACAATGGCCTGAGGATTTGGATGCATTGAATCAAGAGGCGCTAAGACATTCCTTTGTTGACATCGGCATTGATCCACTCGTCCTTGATGAATGCAAGGATCAAGCATCGTTCCACGCAAAGGATCAAGTAAATAATACCCCAATAGTCATGCCAATTCCCCCGCAAGCACCGCCACCAGAGTCGGCGAGCCTTCTCGATTGGCTGCGTTTTGAAGTGGGTCCAATCGCCGACGTTTTGTGGGAGAGCAGCCTGAAAGAAGACCTAAAGAAAAACCCTCATAAAGCACGATTGGAACTTGAGAGAATGGGAATGAAGCTTGACGTGATTGATCAGCTCTTCCAACGAGTTGTAACAGGTTTACTGCCAGCCCCAGACCACTCCCGGCAGACATTAAGCAACGGACAAACCCAAGAGCCGCAACCTCCAGCCGAGAGCAAGCCTGAGGTTGTGCATCAAGCTGAGTCATCTGTCCCCCTTTCTGAATCGAAACGACCACCGCAGCTCCTAGAGGCTCAACTCGAATCAATCCTCCTCGACCTGATAGGCCCCATGGCTCATGCTCTGGACAAGGAAGTCGCCACGGTGGCCTCCGTGGAGGAAAGTGTGAAGCGACTCGTGACAAGGCTCCACCACTTGGGGGTCAGTGCGGAAATCGTGGAGACACTTGAGTCGCGGCTCAAGCCCTGGTCCCGGGATTGAGGGGGTCCGCCAGGCTGGTCAAAGAAACTGCCAGTCTCTGTACCGTGCCTAACACTGCACCCATCAACCCATGGCGAAAACCCCTACCCCCACACCTTCTGCCCCTGAAGAGTCGTCGGGATTTATAAAATTGGCCATGCGCAACATGGTG
>JBJTHM010000051.1:0-4706 GCA_046094465.1 Rhodoluna sp.
AATTCAACAATTCAGAGCATTTACGACGCTTCAGTAAACAAGTAATTAAGTAATTTGTGAGCGCAAGGGTGACCTTGTTACTCTTGCGCATCAAATTTAAAGGGCATAATTCTCACGTGAGTGCGAAATGCTCTGAAGACATCTAAAAATATTATAAAACGCACCGGAATCCAATGTGACTTGTTGAGGTGTTTGGAGTATTGAATGTACGCGCAGAGTTTCGATATCGGTAGCAATAAGACTTATGACACATAAATGACCCGCCTTTTAAGACTCTATTGCTTGACGCCTTTGGCGGACCCAAGGGATTTCGTCGAGTCACTTCACTTTCATTTATGTGCCAACGCGCAGACCAGAAATCATTGGTCCACTCCCATACATTTCCAACAGTGTTGTACAACCCATAGTTGTTTGCTTGATAGCTATTTACTGGCGCGGTTCCGATAAAACCATCCTCGCCTGTGTTTAAGTTGGGAAACTCACCTTGCCAGATGTTTGCCTGATGATTTTCTTTATTTAGGAAATCGTCACCCCATGGATACAACTTACCCACAAGTCCGCCGCGCGATGCTTTCTCCCATTGAGCCTCCGTTGGAAGTTTGTAACCTGACCATTTACAGAATTCGAGAGCGTCGTTGTGAGATACATGAACGACTGGATGATCAAGGATATCTTCAATGGTCTTGAAATTTCCAAAAGGCTTGAACCAATAAGCACCTTCGATTGCTATCCACCAGGGCGCCGAAGAGGCCAAACCTATCAATTTCTTGGAGAGCGTTGACTCGTCGATAAAACCTTTAAACACATATGACCAACCGTAGATTTCGGCCTCAGTTTTATATCCTGTACTTTTTATGAAACTCAAAAAATCTGCGTTTGTCACCGAATATTGTGAAATTTTAAATTCATCGAGCCAAATTAATCTAGCTGGACCTTCTCCGTCAGTTGGATAAAATAAGTCGTCGCTTCCCATTAAGAATTCACCTGACGGAATTGTCACGAAATTAGATTGTGCTAGAGCACCTTCAGTCAGATATTCCCAAGATTTAAATGCAGGGGCGATCTCTGGGTTCTGAGGAGAACAGCATGTGCTATCTAGCTCTTCCATTCAAGGATCCTAGACTTTCTGCACATTCCATCCGGCTGAATCACCCAAAGTGGTGCCTTTCCACCATTCGCGATCATCAGGATCATTGAGATTTAGGGAGCTTTCAAATCTTTCCATTAAGTTATTTAGCTCGTATACAACATCTGGATGTCGTGAACCTAAGTCGTAACATTCACCGGGATCACGTTCAAGATCAAATAATTGCGGAAGTGACCATTGTGCGAATTTTTCTCCGCCCCAAGTTTGACGTCTCCTGTGCAGTTTCCACTTCCCCTTTCGAACTGCATTCAAACTAAATGCATCAAAATACCAAATAGGGCCGTGATCTTTCAGCGACCCATGTATGAATAATTCGGAGATGTCTTCTCCATCAAAAGGCATAGAAGAATCAGGATTGATACCTAACAAATTACAAAGTGTTGGAAGTATGTCCATAGTCGCTACGGGCTGCGAAATAACTTGCCCATTTGGAATCATCTCTGGCCATGAAATTAGAAATGGAACGCGCATACCACCGTCCCAAGTTTCGAACTTACGTCCTCTTAAACCTCCATTAGAGCCTTCCCACCAAGGACCATGATCACTTGTGAAAATGAAAATTGTATTTTCGATTTGGCCTCGAGATTGAATGTGCTTGTACAATTGGCCTGAATAGTAATCAATTGCCTCACATGTGTCACCATAAAGTCCTGCTTCAGAAGTTCCAACAAACTTCTCTTCCGGAGTTATTGGATGATGAGGACTGGTGAAAGGAAAATAGATAAAGAAAGGTTGATCGCGAGGCGTTTTATCAATAAATTTAATGGCTTCATCTGTACAACGCATTGCAAGAGTTGCTACCTCTGCTGGCTCTTCAACGGCCATCTCATCCCGATAAACAATCATCGGATCCATGTCGTTGCTATAAGGCAGTCCAAAATAACGATCAAAGCCAAATCTCAATGGTCCACTCTCTGGAATATCACCCAAATGCCACTTCCCAAAACACCCCGTGGCATAACCGAGACTCTTTAGATAGGAGCCCATTGTTCTTTCGTTTAAATTCATGCCCCTGTTATCTCCTGGGAATAGAACTCTCGCTGCCCCCGTTCTTGGAGCAATTCGACCCGTCATGAGAGCGGCTCTGGCCGGCGTGCACGTGGGTCCACCGCTATACATTGAAGTGAGTCGAGCTCCTCGTTGAGCAACATGATCGAGATTTGGTGTTTTGATCATGGTCGATCCGTTGCAACTCAAGTCTCCAAACCCAATATCGTCACAAATAATTACAACGACATTTGGTTTGGATTTTGTCTGATCAGACATACTTTTCTCCTATTTAAACGGTGCTATATCGGGCACAGTTTCTCCCAGTTTTTTTCCATCACCTAGGTTCAAATCAAACCTAACTAGACCAGTTGGCCCAAGATTTAACTTGGAACTACGAAACAGTTGAGATTTCAGCGCATTTTTAGAGTAAGTAACAACTTGTTATACATAAAACCCAAAAGTGGTCTAGATATGAAGGAAGTAATTTTCTTACTAATTCATTAGTTGAATGTTAACTTAATGTGAAGATCATCGAAGTTCCCAAGCGGAACTCAAGGGAGTAAGAATGAAAAGAAAGCTAATAAGCAAATTGTTAGTTGTTGTGCTTGCTGCAATTATTCCTGGAATAGGTGTGACAGCATCTTCTAACGCAATTGGAACTACAACTTATACAAGTTCAGAATGGAAGAAAATTCTTAAGGAAGCAAAAGGTCAGACCGTCAATTGGTATATGTGGGGCGGCGGAACTGCAATCAACAAATATGTTAATGAATATCTTGGTGAAGAAGCTAAGAAATTTGGCGTGACTCTTAATCAAGTTAAATTAAACGCAACTGTGGATGCGGTAAATAAGGTACTTGGTGAAAAGCAGGCCGGAACTTCCAAAGGTGCTGTTGACATGATTTGGATTAACGGTGAAAACTTTGCAACAGGTGTCCAAGCAGGAATTTGGCATTGTAATTGGGCAACAAAATTGCCAAATGCAAAGTATGTAGACTGGACTAACTCTTCTGTGAATAGCGACTTCGGTTTAGCGGTAAATGGTTGCGAAGCACCATGGGCAACAGCATCATCTGGTCTGGTTTATGACAGCAGGGTGATTCCAAAGAGCGCAGTAGCAAGTCTTGAATCGTTTATCCAATGGGTCAAGGCGAATCCAGGTAAGTTCACTTACCCCGCGCCACCAGACTTCAATGGCTCTATGACAGTGCGCCGTTTGTTCTACTACGCCAATGGTGGATATTCGAACTTCCTGGGTGCCTATGATGCCGCTAAGTTCACTCCAGCAATGGCGAAGACTGCAACATTTTTGAATGATCTGAAGCCATCCCTGTGGCGAAAAGGCACAACGTATCCGGCAAATATCGGAGATTTAGAGAAGCTGTATGCAAATGGTGAAATTTCTGCTTACCTAAACTACGGAGCGCTTGCATCATTCACCAACGTAGACAAAGGCCTATTTCCCAAGACAACTCGGGTGACAGCCTTTAAAGAAGGAATGATTGGAAACATTAGCTATGTGACAATTCCTTTTAACTCCCCTAATAAAGCGGGTGCACAAGTAATTGCAAACATCATGCAGTCACCGGCGGCACAACTCAAAATGCAAGCAGACGGAGTTATTGGAAGTCCTGCTATTGTCATGAATATAACTCCACTTTCTGGTCAGTATCGAGCCCTTCCCGTTCATCCATCGAGCACCTCACCAGCAACGTTGGCAAAGAATGCGAATCCTGAACTGACGTCAGCGTGGTTAAAAGCCATCGACGCCGGCTGGATTAAGGATGTTCAACAAAAATAAGTAGCGCTTCCTAACTACGAGGGTTAGCTGGGTAGAACTAGCTAAAGGAAGACGTCAGAAACGAGATAAATAGGGGCCGTGGCTAGATTAAACTTCACAGCCCCTATTTCCGATTCTAAATCTAAAATTATGGGATCTAAAAATAAAGTGAGAGAACGAAGAGTTATTTGGCTAGTCCTTCCCACCTTAATAATTCTTGCGACACTCTTTGTCGGGGGCTTTCTATTCGGGATTCTGCAAAGTGTTGGATTTTTCTCCGTTATTGCCGATGGGAATCAAAAAATCTCTTTTGATTCCTATTTAGCGGCTTTTCAAAACGAGACTGTAAGAGCAGGAATCATCCTCACATTTAGGGTTGCAATTCTCTCTACAGTTCTCTCGACGATAATTGCACTCGCAATTTCATTAATGATAAGTCGTACTAAGAAGTTTCAATCAACGTTAATTGCGATTACTCAGTTTAATATCCCGATTCCGCACGTTGTCGCAGCGACAGGAATTCTCTTGACGTTTTCGCAATCCGGCATTATTTCGAGATTTAGCAACCATTTTGGTATAACGGAAGGTTCAAGCGACTTCCCGATAATTACTAACGACCCGTTCGGATACGGAATAATTTTGTCTTATCTGTGGAAAGAAATTCCCTTTTTATGTGTTCTAATTCTGAGTGCATTAAGAGGTCCTGTGACAAATTTGGACGAAACCGCAAAAACTCTAGGTGCATCTTATGGATTTAGACTTAGAAAAGTAATTTTGCCATATATATTT
>JBJTHM010000052.1:0-5784 GCA_046094465.1 Rhodoluna sp.
ATACTTAACACAAGCGAAACCACTCTCTCCCGATGAACTTTGTCTAGCTTGAACCCAAAGAATTGAGCGAGGCCCATCCCAGAACGCTTCAGAGTAGCGACCAGTTGTGTAGCCATCGAAAACAGTTAATCCTTCATCACAGGCAGCACCTGTTGATTTATAGTGGCAGTCGATTCGGATTTGTGCATCGTGGTGGAAAATGTTAACCACACGGTTTCCAGCAAAAGTAACTCCGAACCCGTCACCACCACTAGAACCCTGGAAGTTTTCTTGAGTGACAACTAACTGGCTACTTGCTTTGGTTTCAAATGTGTTGTTTCCATCACTTTGGATATCTCCAACTGCGCGAATACCAGTGACGGTTGTCAAATCTGCAGGTGCTGTTGCACTCCAGGTCTCGCTGTCAGTTGTGTATTCGAGTGTCCAGCCTTCAGGTAGAACAATTGAATTTAGATCAGTTAGCTGAAGGCTTTCTTTTGACCAAACAGCTGCCAGTATCTGGCTGATAGCACCAGCGCTAGCGCTCGGAGCCCCCGAGGAAACTCTGATTGTGTCCCCTGAGGCGATTGCTGTTACAGGAGCACCAGCCTTAGTGACATCTACGGTTGTGTCTGCCGAAGCAATTGCAGGCAGAGTTGCAATGGTTAGGGCTAGAGCTCCAGCCAAAACCTTGAAAGTTTATTCATATTTCTTTCTCCGATTGTGGATTCAGTCACTAGCCAAGCTGACTAGAAACATCAGGGATAAGTTTGCCAGAGAACAGCCCTAAAGGCTGGTTTATCGGTTTCGTATTACAAAAAAGATAGGTTTAGCTTTATTGCCAAAATTACGAATTTAGTAGTTTTACTAATTCGCTAGCCAAACCAGAGTAGGTCGTTGGCTTTAGAGCAATCAACCGGTCCTTGGCCTCTTGGCTGATATCCAATTCAGAGACAAAGCCTAGGAGTGCATCTGAAGAGATACGTTTGCCGCGGGTGAGTTCTTTTAGTAACTGATACGGATCGGTGATTTTGCTGTTTCCCCGAGCTATTTCTGCCCTAATCACGGTCTGGATAGCCTCCGCTAAGACTTCCCAGTTTTCTAGCAAATCCGCTTCTAGAACGATCTGATTCAGCTCAATTTCACCAAGACCCCTGGTGGCGTTGTCTATCGCCAGTAATGAGTGCCCTAACCCTAAGCCAACATTTCTTTGAGTACTTGAGTCAGTCAGGTCTCTTTGGAGCCTCGTGGTTACCAAGGTTGCTGACAACGAATCTAAGACGGCAGAGGACATCTCCAAGTTGGCCTCAGCGTTTTCAAATTTGATGGGGTTTACCTTGTGGGGCATGGTTGAGGATCCAGTTGCCCCGGCTACCGGAATTTGTTTGAAGTAGTTAAGAGAAATGTATGTCCAGATGTCCGTGCAGAGATTGTGCAGAATCCTGTTGAAGTGGGAGATAGCTGAATAAAGCTCAGCCTGCCAGTCATGCGATTCTATTTGCGTGGTCAGTGGGTTAAAACTGAGCCCAAGGCTTTCAACAAATAACTTTGATTCACCGAGCCAATCTGTTTCTGGACTTGCAATTAACTGGGCGGACCAGGTGCCTGTCGCACCAGAAAACTTTCCAAGATATTCAATTGAACTAATTCTTGTTATTTGTCTTTTCAGGCGATGGGCAAAAACTGCCAATTCTTTACCCATTGTGGTGGGTGTTGCTGGTTGCCCGTGAGTTCTAGAGAGCATCGCATCAGATGCATATCTATTCGCTAACTCAGTAAGTTTTTCAACGAGCTTTTCTGCTTTAGGTAACCAAACATCAGTAATTGCATCATGGATTGTTATTGCGTAAGAAAGATTATTTATATCCTCACTGGTGCAACCAAAGTGCACTAACTCAGCAAGATCGTCTCGACCAAGTTCATGGAGCTTTTGTCTGATGAAGTATTCGATAGCTTTAACATCGTGTTTGGTTTCAGATTCAATTGCAGCTAAGGAAGTTATGTCGTCGACACCGAATCCCGAAACTATGGATTTCAGTTGAGCTTTGAGAACAGAATCAATTTCACTGTTTGAACCCAGTACATTGCGCTCGGCTAGATGAATCAACCATTCAATCTCAACCAGGATTCTTGCTCGGTTGAGCCCTGCTTCACTCAAGTGCTCACCGAGCTCTTGGACTTGAGCACGATATCGTCCGTCGAGAGGACTTAGTGGCTGGAATCCGAGATTACTCACATATCTATATTGCCCTGTCTTTTCCACATTTGACTTAGTGTCTAACAATTCAATTACTCCAACAGCGAGATTAGTGAAATGAATATTTTGAACAATCACTTAGCAATAACAACTGCCCTGCTAGATCACGCCAGACCATCACCGGCGTTATGGTCTGGAGCTGCCGCAGATACCTGTCGTTTAGAAATGCAGAAACTCAGCCACCAATTGAAGACACTGATGTTTGAGATGTATCTCTTGGGGTTGATCCCATGAATCCCGATGTTTGCACCTTAAGCCCAAATCCAGTTGTGGTTGTTGCCACCCACGAGGAATTACTCAGAAGTGCGCGAGACATGTGGGCGGTCACAGTCAGCCTCCTTACCGAACTGACTCCAGATAAGTTCGTTACTGCACCCTGGGCGGCAGCACTTTTTACCGCAGAGCTACCGTTTATCTTGGCTAAGCTCTGGCACATCCAACACGCTCTCATCACCTCTGCTAATTCGTATATGCAGACCGAATCGATGTTGACAACATTTATTGAAACGATAGACATCCCCAAGCTACTGAAGGAGCTCGCCCCCTGGGCCATCAGCCTAAAAGGCGTGATCGATTTGCCTATCGGCTTGACCCAACAGGTTCCACCGGTTGAGGTTATGCAACCGAGCGATGTGAATATCATCAAGCAGAGATTCGCCGAAACCAACTGCACCGCTGAACCGCTAATACGACACGAGCAATACAATCTGGTCTCGGGAAAATCCCAACACTGGTTCTATCTACCTAAAACGCACCAGTGGGAAATCATTGACGGAACTGTGACAACAGATTCTATGGATGTTCGCCTAGCGGATTTCATAAAGCAGAAAACGAGTGAATCAGATCAGATTGTTTATGTCGCGGAACAAGATGGCGAACTTATTGTTCCTGATGTTAGATCTGAAGAAGTTTTTGGAACCGTGGAGATTCTAAAACTTGATTAGAGGATACGCAGTGCCTTGAACAGCCCTCTGCAAATGAAGGAGAAGACGCTCATCACTAACGCAGCCAAGATAGCCCAACCTAGAGACACAACTGTAAGTCCAGCTGAGTCAAAACCATCGATGTTGAAGGTCTCAGGACTAAAGAACTGGCTAATCCAGGCAACCAGCAGAAGTAGCGCTCCATTAATAACAAAGGAGATCAATCCGAAGGTGAGGATATAAAGAGGAATAGCTATAACTTTGATGACTGGTGCAACTACCGCGTTAACCAAACCGAAGATTGCTGCGATAACCAGAAGGGTTATAGCAAGCTGCCAGAGCTCATTTCCGCCATAAGGCTTCAGATGGACGCCCGGAATAATGGCTGAAACCAGCCAAATACCTAGCCCATTGATGACTGTGCCGATCAAAAATCGTTTCATGGTTAGATTGTGCCATCCCTGAAGTAAATTGGTAGTTGTGACTTACCAACCGCCAAATATACCCATGGTTCAATTTTTGAACGAGAATGGTGAGTTTGCGGTTTTATCTAAAGAGCACGAGATTTATGCTCAATTCATTAGAGACCTGAGGGAAGCCGACTTCCTGAAGTTTTATCGCGATATGGCAAGAATCCGAAGATTCGACAATGAAGCCACCGCTTTGCAGCGCCAAGGTCAAATGGGACTATGGGTTCCAGCTATAGGCCAAGAGGGAGCGCAGATTGGCTCGGGACATGCAGTCGGGCCGAATGACAATATCTTCCCTTCCTATAGGGAGCACGGGGTTGCCATCACTCACGGAGTTGACCTGATGTCAATTATCAAGATGTTCCGCGGGGTAAATCATGGTGGCTGGAACCCTTATGAGAAGAAGTTCCATCTTTATGCAATTGTTTTAGGTGCTCAGACCTTGCATGCAGCAGGCTATGCCATGGGTGTCAATTTTGAAGGCAAAGTAGCAACCGGAGATCCAGCTGTTGATGAAGCCGTGATTACATACTTCGGAGATGGCGCTACCGCTGAAGGCGATATCAGCGAAGCCTTTTTGATGGCTGCCACCACCAATGCTCCGTTGGTTTTCTTCTGTCAAAACAACCAGTGGGCAATTTCTTCGGCTGTTGAAACTCAGACGAAGGTACCGCTTTATAAACGCGGGGAAGGTTTTGGAGTTCCTGGTATTCGCGTGGATGGTAACGATGTTTTGGCTTGCTACGCAGTGACCAAGAAGCACATGGATGATGCTCGTAATGGTCTCGGACCATATCTAATCGAAGCCCTAACTTACCGCATCGGTGCTCACACAACCAGCGATGACCCGTCAAAGTATCGAGACCCAGAACAGGTTGCATACTGGCAGGCAAGAGATCCAATTGTGCGCTTTGAAAAATTCCTTCGAAGTCAAGGTATCGGCCAAGGTTTCTTTGATGAGGTTCAAGCAGCTGGTGATCAACTTGCAGCTGAGATACGTGAAACAACATTTGCTTTACCTGAGCCAGAACTTGAATTGATGTTTGATTACGTTTATTCAGAGCCACATCCATTGATTGAAGAACAAAAAGCTTGGTTGCGTGGATTTGAAGAGTCACTCGGTGGACACACTCCATCAAACGATGGTGATGACAAAGTTGACTACGGAGGTTCTCGCTGATGAGTAACACCGTAGAACTATCAATTGCGAAAGCACTAAATGCAGGCATACGTAAAGCCATGCAGGATGATTATAAAGTTTTAGTTTTTGGTGAGGATGTAGCAAGGCTTGGGGGAGTTTTTAGAATTACAGAAGGTCTTTTAGATGAGTTTGGTTCAGAGAGAATTTTTAACTCTCCTATCGCCGAATCTGCAATCGTTGGAACTGCAATTGGCTTAGCAATGCGCGGCTTTAAATCCGTCGCAGAAATCCAGTTTGATGGATTTGTTTACCCAGCTTTTGATCAAATAACCAGTCAGTTGGCCAAACTCACCAACCGTAGTGAGGGGCATCTAAAGATGCCGGTGGTTATTCGCATTCCTTACGGAGGAGGTATTGGTGCAGTTGAACACCACTCTGAATCTCCGGAAGCATATTTCGCCCACACAGCTGGCTTGAGAGTAGTTAGCCCATCCAATCCAAACGATGCCTACTGGATGATTCAGCAGGCTATCTCTTCTTCCGATCCGGTAGTTTTCTTGGAACCAAAAAGAAGATATTGGCAGAAAGGTCAGGTCTCGCTAGATCAGCCAAGCCAGGGTTTGCACCAGGCCAGCGTGCTTAGAAGCGGAACAGATCTGACTATCGCCAGCTACGGTCCAATGGTGCTAACCAGCCTGCAAGCAGCGGAGATTGCGCAGGCTGAAGGGGTAAGCATCGAGGTAATTGACATCCGTTCGCTATCGCCGATTGATTTCGGCGTGATAGTTGAATCGGTAAAGAAAACCGGACGCTTGATTGTTGCTCACGAAGCCGGAACCTTTGTCAGCATCTCTTCCGAAATAGCAGCCAAGATAGCTGAGCTATGTTTCTACTATCTCCAAGCTACGGTTATACGAGTCGGTGTTTTCGATGTTCCATACCCGGCAGCAAAACTAGAAGAGCTTTATCTTCCTGATGCTGATCGCATCATGGAAGCGGTTGATCGAGCGATGG
>JBJTHM010000053.1:0-2500 GCA_046094465.1 Rhodoluna sp.
CTCTATCCCCTTTTCGGCGGCGATAAACAATAATCGCCCAAAACATCAGGCCCCAAGCGATGATTCCAACTATGTACAAGACAATCCAAGAACCATTCCACAACTGCACGATACGGTCTGTGTGGTTGGTAACTCCTGGCACACCAGGTAGGAAACCTCTGGATAGTTCTTGAGAAGAACAGCCTGATAAAACGGCTACCAGGGCAAGAATTATTGGAAAAATAATCCATTTGGAACTCTTCTTTTGATGCAAAATCGATCCTTTATCGTTATGTCTTGACCTTCCTAGTCTATTCACTCTGAGCGCGGTTAGCGGCCATAAACACCAATAAAACAAAGGGATTTAAATAATTGAGCCCACCTGTTGGTGGGCTCAAACTAAGAAAATTTTCTATGAAAAAGACGAACCACAAGCACAGGTTCCCTGGCTATTTGGATTATCTATTTCAAATGAACGCTTTTGGAAAGTATCAACAAAATCGAAAGTTGCCCCGTTTACGTATGGAGCTGTCATGCTGTCCACAACAACCTCAACTCCGTCGAAATCTCTAATTAGATCATCTTCTCGAAGTTCAGGGGTGAGAATGAAAGGAAGGTATTGGAAACCTGCGCAACCCCCGACTTTGATCTCGACACGAAGTCTAAGTTTTTGGCCAGCTTCTAGGTCGGAAACATCTGCTCCGTCAATGTGGCGAAGCAATTCTGCTCGGGCAGCGTCAGTTATTTCTAAACCATGGGTCAAAGTATCTGTCATTTTGGTTCTCCAATCCCCTTAATTCTAACTAATCTTGCGTTAGTTCGTTGCAGCTGAGAACGAACACAGCTTCAGCTATCAATGCCTTTTTGAATCCACCAACATCGAGCGACTCATTTGGGCTGTGCGCCCTAGAATCCGCATCCTCAACCCCAGTGACTAGTATTTGAGCTTCCGGGAAAACTTCCCTCAGATCTGCAATGAAGGGAATTGACCCGCCAATTCCAATTTCCATGGCTGGGTTGCCAAATGCTGAGCTCAGGCTGTTCTTCGATAGAGTTGCAGCCCAGCCTGAAGTGTCAGCCATAAATGGCCTACCTTTTTCGATCTCACCAAACTCAATTACTGCCCCGAAAGGCACGTTTTCCAGCAGATGAGCTCTTAGCGCTCCCAAAGCCTCGTCTGGGTTCTCACCTGGGGCTAACCTTAGGCTTATCTTGGCGGAAACACTAGGCAGAAGAGTGTTTGAAGACATCGCCACAGATGGTAAATCCATACCGATAACTGTCAGAGCAGGCTTACCCCAGATCTTTTCCATGATTCCGCCTGACCCAATCTGAGAAACCTGCGGAAGCAAGCTACTGTCTTGACGGAGGTTTTGCTCTGAGTAAGGAATTTCGGCGAAGGGGTAACTCTTTAACCCCTGGACAGCCACATTTCCTTCAACGTCATGAAGTGAAGCCAATACTTTGATCATAGGAATCATGGCGTCTGGAATGGCACCACCGAACATTCCGGAGTGCACTGCGTGACCCATTGTACGGACTGTGAATTCCTGAGAAACCAGCCCCCGGAGGCTAACAGTCAAGGCAGGAATCTCTGGTGACCAGTTCATGGAATCGGCCACAATGATGACATCTGCAGCCAATTTGCCCTTGTTTTCGTCTAGGAAGGCTCTAAAGGTCCTAGATCCGGCCTCTTCCTCTCCTTCCACAAAAACCGAGATCCCAAGATCAAAATCCGCTCCGGCGAGGCTCTTCAATACCTCAATGGCAGCAATGTGGGCCACCACACCGGCTTTATCGTCGGCTGCACCCCTGCCGTAAATTCGACCATTGCGTGCTGTAGGCTCAAACGCCGGGCTCTCCCAGAGAGCTTCATCGCCTGGAGGCTGGACGTCGTGGTGGGCGTAGAGCAAAACATGCGGTCTGCCATTTTTAGCCGGTCTGAAGGCAAGTACAGCAGGTGCACCAGGCTTACCTTCTACACTGGCCGTTTTTATCTCCACAGATTCAAAAGCACCTGTCTCCGAAAGTAGATCGGCCACGGCCTTAGCGCTTCTATCCAGGTCAGCTGGATCAAAGGCATCCCAGGCAATTCCTGGAATCCTCACCAGCTGTCCCAGAGTCGCTAACTTGCTGGGAAGGGCTGCATCTATGGTTTCATTTACTTTTTGGACCAGTTCAGGGTTGGGATTTAGCTTGGCGGCGTTGGCTGCATTTATTGAGAAGGTCATGAGAGTAATCTAAATGAGAGAAACCCCAAAATTGAGGATATTGATGAGCGACCCGAAAAAAGATTCCAATTCGAAACCTACAGGTAAAGGCCGCCCTACCCCCACGCGCAAAGAGCGCGAGGCTGCAAATGTTCGACCACTGGTTGGTAAAAAGAGCAAGGAAGCGGTGGCCGAAGCCCGAGCCAAGCAAACCGAGGCCCGTAAGAAAGCCCGCGCTGCCATGCTTTCAGGCGATGAGAAATATCTTCTAGGACGTGACCGCGGGCCACAGCGACGGATAGCCAGAGAAG
>JBJTHM010000054.1:0-3541 GCA_046094465.1 Rhodoluna sp.
TGGTATCGGCTCTGATTTAGATATCTCAAAGATTAGATATCACAAGTGCATCTTGATGGCTGATGCTGATGTCGATGGACAGCACATTAGAACTCTTCTTCTAACGCTGCTCTACCGATACATGCGACCCGTCATTGAGTACGGCTACGTATATTTAGCTCAGCCTCCCCTTTACAGAATCAAGTGGTCCAACGCAGAACACGAGTATGTATATACCGACGCAGAACGGGACGAGCAGTTAGCAAAGGGACAAGCAGCCGGCAAGAAGTTACCGAAAGAGAATTCCATCCAACGTTACAAAGGTCTAGGTGAGATGGACTATGACGAACTTTGGGCGACCACAATGGATCCGGCTAGAAGAACTCTCCTTCAGGTCACTCTTGATGATGCTGCCAGAGCAGATGAAATTTTCTCAACCTTGATGGGCGATGACATTGATTTGAGAAGAACTTTTATTCAACAAAACGCGAAGGATGTTCGCTTCCTAGATATCTAGAGCGGCGGGTGACTTATGACTGAAAACAACGAACCTAAATTAGATCGGATTGAGCAGGTCGATCTAAACGTCGAGATGCAAAGATCGTTCCTCGATTATGCGATGAGTGTGATTGTTGGGCGAGCCTTGCCCGATGTCAGGGATGGTCTAAAACCCGTTCACCGCAGGGTCATTTATGGAATGTTCGACGGGGGATACCGCCCAGACAAGCAGTTCAGCAAGTGCTCTCGCGTTGTTGGCGATGTGATGGGGCAGTTCCACCCACACGGTGACGGAGCTATCTATGACACGCTAGTTCGCCTAGTTCAGGAATGGGTGCTGCGCTATCCGTTAGTAAACGGACAGGGAAATTTTGGTTCACCCGGTAACGATGGTGCCGCTGCACCTCGATATACCGAGTGCCGCATGTCAACTCTTGCCATGGAAATGGTTCGAGACATCGATGAGGACACCGTAGATTTCCAGGACAACTACGATGGTCGCACTCAGGAACCAGTGGTTCTTCCTAGCCGCATCCCAAATCTACTCATCAATGGCTCTATTGGTATCGCTGTTGCTATGGCTACCAACATCCCGCCACATAACCTCAGAGAGGTTGCCGAGGGTGCTCAGTGGGCCCTAGCCAACCCAGATGCATCTAAAGAGGAGCTTCTGGCTGCACTTATGCAGAGAGTGAAGGGACCAGATTTCCCTACCGGTGCAACAATTCTTGGAACGCAAGGAATCAAAGATGCTTATGCCACCGGTCGTGGTTCAATCACCATGCGTGCCGTTGTGAACGTGGAAGAGCTGCAGGGAAGAACCTGTCTAGTTGTCACTGAGCTTCCATATCAGGTAAATCCAGATAACTTGGCGCTAAAGATTGCTGAGTTAGTTAAGGAAGGGCGTATCAACGGGATCGCTGACATCCGAGACGAAACCTCTGGTCGAACTGGGCAGCGTTTGGTTCTGATTCTCAAAAAAGATGCAGTTGCCCAAGTGGTTTTGAATAACCTCTATCGCTTCACACCGTTACAGGAAAACTTCAGTGCAAACATGCTTGCCCTAGTCGATGGTGTTCCAAGAACTCTTTCATTAGATGCTTTTATTACGCACTGGATTGATCACCAGATTGAAGTTATCGTTCGAAGAACCAGCTTTAGATTAAGAAAAGCTGAAGAGCGGGCTCACATTCTACGTGGTTATCTAAAGGCGCTGGATGCTCTTGATGAGGTAATCAAACTTATTCGTGCCAGCCAGACTGCCGATGATGCTCGTGATGGTCTGATGAAATTACTCAAGATTGATGAACTTCAAGCTAGAGCTATTTTGAACATGCAGTTGCGCCAGCTGGCCGCCTTAGAGCGACAGAAGATTATCGATGAAGCGGCCGAACTTGAGGCACTCATCACCGAATACAAGGCCATTCTTGCCGACCCTAAACGTCAGAGAACTATTGTTAGCGAAGAACTCGAAGAAGTAGTTAAGCGTCACGGCGACGATAGAAGAACGGTCATCCTGCCAAACGAAGATGAGGTTGGTGATCTTGATCTGATTCCAGAGGAAGAGATGGTTATCACCATAACTCGCGGTGGATACATCAAGCGCACCAAGAGCGATAACTATCGGTCACAGCACCGTGGGGGTCGGGGAGTTAAAGGCGCTAGCCTGAGAGCCGATGACATCGTGGAGCATTTCTTTGTCACCACCACTCATCACTATCTACTCTTCTTCACAAACAAGGGACGGGTGTATCGGGCTAAGGCGTATGAGGTTCCTGAAGCTGGGCGTGATGCCAAAGGTCAGCACTTGGCAAACCTTTTGGCAATGCAGCCAGATGAAAAGATTGCTTCAGTTCTAGATATTCGCGATTACCAACAGGCGGAGTATTTGCTTCTTGCCACTAAGCGCGGATTAGTTAAGAAGACCACTCTGGAAGCTTACGACACCGCTAGAACCGGTGGAGTAATCGCAATCAAGCTAAAAGATGGCGATGAAGTTATCTCAGCACTCCTGGTGAATCAATCAGATAATCTCCTGTTGGTTTCCAGTAAGGGAATGTCTATTCGATTCTCCGCAAGTGATGAATCATTGCGCCCGATGGGAAGAGACACTTCTGGAAACATCGGAATGAGCTTTAGAAAAGATGATCACCTGCTGTCTGCAGATGTCATAACTGATAAGGGTTATGTGTTTGTCGTAACTTCCGGTGGATTTGCTAAGCGCACCAATGTTGAGGAATACCGCCTCCAGAACCGTGGTGGTATTGGAATCAAAGTCGCCAAATTAGAAGAAAGACGGGGCGATATCGTCGGAGCTCTAATTGTCGAAGAGGAAGACGAAGTGCTAATTGTTCTGGCCACGGGTAGAGTGGTCAGGTCGGCTGTGAGTGAAGTTCCTGCTCGTGGTCGTGACACCATGGGTGTCGTCTTTGCCCGCCTCGAAGGAGACGATTCAGTTCTAGGATTGGCTAAGAATAGTGAGCGCAATCTAGACACTGACACCTCCAATGTTGCGGTCATCGCAGAAAAGGCAGGAGAGTAAATGAGTATTTTTTCTAGATCAGTAAAAAGAAGTGAGAGCACTTCAGTAAAGCCGGTCAACCTAAAGCTCGTGAAGGTTAATTTCTGGTCCGCCGTGAGATTTGCATTCGTGCTAACCGTTGCCATGGGCATCGGTCTTGTTGTTGCCCTCACAGTTGTTTTTATGATCATGAATGTTGCTGGATTTAGTAACCTCTTGAAGAGCTTTCTTCAGGTTGAGGTAACTTTGCCAGCAGTACTGTCAGTGGCGTTGAGTTTGGCTCTGTTTATCATCTTGGTTGGGACCATCCTTGCCGGTGTCTGGGCAGCCATTTTCAATGTGGTAGCCCGTATAACTGGTGGAGTTTCAGTAGGTTTCACGAATAACAACTAGATTGGGTTTGAGCCTTGGGCCTATATCGGCTAAGGTTAAATCTGCTCTACGGGCCTATAGCTCAGGTGGTTAGAGCGCTTCACTGATAATGAAGAGGTCGGAGGTTCAAGTCCTCCTAGGCCCACCAGGAAGCACTCTCACCGAGAAGGC
>JBJTHM010000055.1:0-3238 GCA_046094465.1 Rhodoluna sp.
GTGAGTGCGGGTCGGTAGCTAGACGCTGGATAGCAATAGCATCACGCGACTTACCGCGCCAGATTAGTCCCCACGATAGGAAGAATCTCTGAGCGCCAGTCAAGCCATCGATAACCTCTGGTTCTTTACCTTCAAGGCTCATCAAGTAAGCCTTGTAGGAGATTGAGATTCCACCAAGGTCGCCGATGTTCTCACCGATAGTCAGGGCACCATTTACCTTGTATTCGTCAGACAAACCATCTGGAGTGAGCTCGTTGTATTGCTCAATCAGAATCTTGGTGCGGTCCTCAAAAGCCTTACGGTCTTCTTCAGTCCACCAAGACTTTAGTGCACCGTCGCCGTCATACTTCGAGCCCTGGTCATCAAAACCGTGACCGATCTCGTGACCGATAACACCACCAATGCCACCGAAGTTAACTGCGTCATCAGCATCGAGGCTGAAAAATGGCGGCTGAAGGATTGCAGCTGGGAAAACAATTTCATTGAAACCTGGGTTGTAGTAAGCGTTGACTGTCTGTGGAGTCATGAACCACTCATCGCGATCGAGTGGAGCTCCGATCTTTGCGGCTTCCTTATCTGCCTGCCAAGCAGATGCTCTACGAACGTTACCAACGAGATCATTTCGATCAATGGTCAACGAAGAGTAGTCTTTCCACTTTTTTGGATAACCAATCTTTGGATTGAACTTAGATAGTTTCACCAAAGCCTTTTGCTTAGTTTCTTCAGTCATCCAGTCGAGGTTCTTAATTGATTCTTCGTAAGCCTTGATCAACCACTGGACGAGTTCATCCATTCTTGCCTTGGCTGCAGGTGGAAAGTGCTTTTCAACATAAATCTTTCCAACCGCTTCACCAAGAGTTGATTCGACAAGTTGAACTCCACGCTTCCATCTGGCACGCATTTCCGGCTGGCCGGTTAGCTTCTTGCCATAGAAATCAAATCTTGCGTCAACGAAGTCATCGCTTAGATAAGGAGCAGTTGAATTGATTACCTGCCACTTGAGCCACAACTTTACATTTTCAACATTTTCCTCGTTGAAAACAGAACTGATTCCTTCAAAGAAAGATGGCATCATCACAATAGACTCAGCTAAAACTTTGTCCGAGAACTTCATTCCAGAAAGGTAAGCATCCCAATCAAATGTTGCTGTCATTTTCTTTAGTTCAGCAAGAGATTTAAGGTTGTAGGTTTTCTCTGCATCTCTAGAATCCACTACGTTCCAGTGGTGCTTTGAAAGTTCTGTTTCAAAAGTGAGAATTCTTTGAGCTGCAACATCAGCCTGCTCTGCTGACCAACCCGCAAGTTGGAACATCTTCGCGATGTATGGAACGTATGCGTCTCTAAACTCGGCATATTTCTCATCGTGGTAGTAAGACTCATCTGGAAGGCCTAAGCCACCCTGATACATGTTCACTAGGTAGCGCTCAGGATTACCTGGGTCATTGTTCACATAGAAACCAAACAGGCCACTAACTCCACCGCGTTCTAACTCACCCATGATGCGAGCTAAATCTGAGAAGTTGGCATTATCAATAACTTCTAGATCTGCAGCAATCGGTGCGGCACCCAGTTCATTAGCTCTCTTCTCATCCAAGAAAGAGCCATACATGTCACCAATCTGCTGGCTGACTCCTGGCTTTGGATCAGCCTGAGCTTCCTCCAAAATAGCCTTTACAGCTGCTTCAGAGTCATCACGAAGTTTATAGAACGATCCGTGAACTGCCTGATCGGCTGGGATTTCCTCATTCTCTAGCCAGTGGCCATTGGTGTGTCGGAAGAGATCGTCTTGTGGACGTACGGTTTCATCAAAACCATGCTTATTGATTCCATTTATTTCAGTCATGGGCTTAATCCTACGACTTCTCTAGAACACTAAAAAATCCCTACAATTACTGATGTGGAACTACAAAAAATCATCCTCTACTACGGGTTCACCCCGCTAGAAGACCCTGTTGCCGTAAAGCTTTGGCAGCAGGAGTTATGCGAGAGGCTAGGGCTAAAGGGCCGAATCCTGATTTCTAAGCACGGAATCAATGGAACCCTAGGTGGAGACATGTCTGCATTAAAGCAGTATGTGAAATTGACTAAGCAGTATCCCGGTTTCAAAAAGATTGACTTCAAATGGTCTATGGGCACTGGAAACGACTTTCCAAGACTCAGAGTGAGGGTCCGTAAAGAACTGGTGGCTTTCGACGCCCCTGATGCAATTGTGGTTACCGAGAGCGGAATCGCTAATGGTGGTAAACATCTGAAACCCAAAGCCGTTGACAAGTTGGTAGCCGAGCGTGGCGACGATGTGGTTTTCTTTGATGGCAGAAATGCTTTTGAGGCTCAAATCGGTAAATTCAAGAATGCTGTGATTCCAGATGTTCAAACCACCCATGATTTTGTAAAAGAAATTCAGAGCGGTAAATATGACGACATCAAAGATAAAGCTGTGGTCACCTACTGCACCGGTGGGGTCAGATGTGAAATCTTGAGTGCCATCATGATTGAAAACGGATTCAAAGAGGTTTATCAGATCGAAGGTGGCATCGTTCGCTACGGAGAAAGCCAAGGAGATAATTCACTTTGGGAAGGTTCGCTATACGTGTTTGATGACCGGCTGAATGTTAATTTCACCGATGAAGCCAAAACCATCGGTAGATGCGAAACCTGCGATGCACCGACTTCTAGGTTTAGAAACTGCGCGGCACTTGGTTGCAGGGACTTGATTTTACTCTGTGATGATTGTGCCGAAGATCCAGCAAACCTAAAGCATCAAGATAATCACACCAGAGGTAAACGCCGCCAACAGGTTGGTTGAGATTTAGCAAAAGGCCCCGGTAGAAACCGGGGCCTTCTACTTTAACCAGAGAGGAGATACTAGTTGTTTGCAGTCACCGTAACTGTCTGGGTTGACACTGTGCTTATCAGAGAAACTTTGTAGTCACCTGGATGTGGCAGGTTCAAGGTGATTGTCTGTGAACCAGTTCCAGTCACAGGGACAGTGAAACTTCTTTCCTTAGGTGCTGGAGCGCCTGGAGGAGGAGTTGGTGCGCCGGCTGGACGAATCTCGGTAACGAGTAGCTGGTAGCTTCCAGTTTCTGGAACATCAACGGTCACAGTTTTTGTGATGGGGGCGAAATCGCCTCTGGGGCCATGTCCTTTGCCGTGACGATGTCTGTCTCTTGGACCATCGCCATCACGATCACGCTCACCGAAACTCGGTGGGGTTGGAGTTGCTGTTGAAGTAGTT
>JBJTHM010000056.1:0-3471 GCA_046094465.1 Rhodoluna sp.
ACAGTAACGCCTTACTTTCTTCCTGAAGGACTCGAGGAATCACTCAACTCGACACTGGAAGAATCCGAAATTGGCTTCGATAAAGCCCCACACATTCTCACAGAAACTTGGATGATTCCACCACGTTGGTTCACTCTCTTCTCTCCCGAAGAGCGCTTACGCGGCAACTCACCCGATGGACCTTTCACTATTGTGCGCACTACCTTGCTCAATGCGCGTAAGCGTTCGCAAATTGCTTATGCAGCAGTAATCAGTTCATTTGGTGAGGGCGATGTTGCCGATGAAATGAAGACGCTCGTCGAATGGCTAGATCTTTTTCATCCTGGAGCGATTGTGGAGCTGGATTATGGAGGACTAGCAGGCTTTATTGCGCTTGCCGAAGGTGATATCGAAGAAGATAGCTCCCTAGAGGATATTCAGCGTTCGCTTGCTGGCTTAATATCTGGCGACGGACAAGAGGCAGGAATTGGATATTCGAGGCTAGTCTCTCGCTGGCGGAAAGTCGCCATGTATGAGCAAGCAACGTAAAAACTCCATGACTGGTGATTTTTAGAGAGAATATATCCATTTTTTCCCTGGCTCTTGCTCTTGTACATCAAATTCTTTGTAGGATGGGGTCATGATTCATTCCGATTTGTTCATCAATGGGGAGTGGGTCTCCACCTCAAAGCGCCACCCGGTCTATGACCCGAGCGATAACAGCATCATCGCGGAAATCGCTGTTGCCGGTGATGCCGAAATCGATAGCGCGATAGATGCGGCCGCACATGCTTTTCCAACATTTGCGAAGATGGCGCCACGAACTCGCGGTGAAATCCTCCGCAAGGCTTTTGAATTAATGATTGCTGAAGCCGATATTTTGGCTCGCTTAGTTTCTCGAGAGAACGGGAAAGTCTTCGCTGATGCCAAAGGCGAAGTTTTCTACGCCGCAGAATTCTTCCGCTGGTTCTCAGAAGAAGCAGTAAGAGTAAATGGTGAATTTAGAAATGCCCCTAGCGGTGATAAGCGAATTCTTGTTACTCATCAACCAGTTGGTGTCTCGCTACTTATCACTCCGTGGAATTTTCCAGCAGCGATGGCTACCCGAAAAATCGGCCCTGCAATTGCAGCCGGATGCACAGTTATCGTGAAGCCCGCAATGGAAACTCCACTCACCACCCTAGCAATCACCGATATCTTGCATCGCGCTGGATTGCCTGCCGGAGTTGTCAACGTCATCACGCCTTCGCCTGCCGGGCCTGCAGTGAGCAGGATCTTGGCCGATCCACGGGTGAAGAATCTTTCCTTTACGGGATCAACAGAGGTCGGAAAATTACTCCTCAAGCAAGCATCGGAGCGAGTGATACGAACATCGATGGAATTAGGTGGCAACGCACCATTTATCGTCCTTGATGATGCAAATGTTGACGAGGCTGTTGCTGGAGCAATGATTGCAAAATTGCGCAACGGGGGCGCAGCCTGCACTGCTGCCAATCGTTTCTATGTCTCGCAAAAGATAGCCTCAGAATTCGTAGATAAATTGAGCGCTGCGATGTCACAGATAAAGATGGCTCCAGGATTAACAGAAGGTGCTCAATTAGGGGCGAGCGTTTCGATAAAAGAGCGAGATAAAATCGCCGATCTCGTTGCCAGTTCGGTAAAACAAGGTGGCAGAGTAAATCTCGGAGGCAAAGTCCCACCAGGCGAAGGCGCTTTCTATCCACCAACGGTCATGACCGTTGGTGCAGATAACAACATTTTGAAAGAAGAGATCTTTGGCCCGGTTGCGGTAGTAGTAACTGTCGATTCTGACGAGGAAGCGATCCGGTTGGCCAACGAGACCGAATATGGATTGATTAGTTATGTATTCTCCGGAGCGCTCGACCGCGCTATCCGGGTCGCGGAGGCGATGGAATCAGGAATGGTCGCGATAAATAGAGGTGTGATCTCAGATCCTGCTGCGCCATTTGGTGGTTATAAAGAGAGCGGTCTTGGCCGCGAAGGTGGGTTTGATGGAATACATGAGTTCCTCGAGAAGAAGTACATCGGGGTGACTATCTAGGTAACCATCGTGAACCTGCACCCGAAGAGTGAACATAATCATAAATTGATGCGTCTCCAGGCATATTGGGGAGGCGCTGCTAATGGCGCTTGGCTTATTTTTGCGATTCCTTACCTACTACGCCTCGATGCATCTATCACTTTAATAAGCATCTATGTTGCCCTTATTTCCTTAGGTCCACTGGTCATCGGACCCATCGTGGTGGCTAATCTACGAAACCGAGCTCAGCAACGTCGGTGGATGTTGATCTGTGGCGTTACCTCGCGAACCTTTTTCTTTCTGCCTGCTCTCGCCCTTCTTTTTGGCGATTTTCAAGCAGAGGTTGCAATTTTAATCTTCTGCATTTGTGCCATGCCCTCAATCGTTTTTAGTGCACTCTGGTCACCAACCCCGGGAGTTGTGGTCGAAGCAGAATATCGACCATTAATAATCAATGCTCGAATACGAATTGCCAATATTGGCGCCCTATCCGCTAATGGAATTATCGGTCTGGGGATGATTCTCTTTCCCTTTCCATTTAACTACATTGCGCTTTTTGCAATCTCTGGTTCGTTAGGACTTGCTGAGATGTATGTTATTTCTCGGATTATCTATCCAGAATCTCCAGAAGCGTATCTAGAGACTTTCAAGGAAAATTTCGATTTCAAGAAAATTAGTGCGGAAAGAAAATTCTTCTACTTTCTTTTTGGCCTCGCTTTGATAACGATTGGCTCATCGGTTGCAGGGCCGCTCCAATCGGTCTATTTCATCAATGAACGAGGTGTTTCTGATCGGTGGTTAGGTATTTGGGCGATGGCGCTATCTGTAGGTGCCGTTTTCGGAACTCTTATCTGGCGCAAGCTCCAGCAAACTCATGGAATTTATAAGATTTTCTCGTGGACAGTGCCGCTCGCCGGAATCTATCTACTGCTGGTAGTAGTTGCTCCGAATGTCGAACTTATCTTGATTGCCACAATCTTTGCGGGTTGGATGAGCGCAGGAACAGATATTGGCATCTGGTTGGGTTTGTATAGATACGGAAGTGAAGAGCGACGTACGATGCTTATTAATATCTATTTAGGTGTCGTGCTAGGAATTCCATTTATTGCTGCGCTCTTCATTCCATTCCTAACAGATAGATTCTCGATCACGGAAATTTTGATTGCCTCTTTTGTTCTCCGAACATTGGTGGGTTTCTATTTCAAGATTCCACGCATCTACGCTTTACTTAAAGATGAAGCGCCTGCGAAGTTTTAGCGATTCGTGGTGCTCCGCCAGTTTTAAGTCATATTGGTCAAATAAATCCGAAAAAGTGGGGAATTTCCCTTTATGACCTTTTCATCACCTCTCGCTGAGCGTAATCTATGAGGTATGCAACGTCCGTTAGAGAGCGAAATACTTCTCACCCCCTCCGAGGTGGCCAAGCTCTTTCGAGTCGATCCAAAGACCGT
>JBJTHM010000057.1:0-5943 GCA_046094465.1 Rhodoluna sp.
GAATTGATTTAGCGCTGGATTTATTGGCTTTTCTAATCCTTGGGATGAAATCTTGAAGTAATACCTCATCGACTTCCGCAAAGTCAGCTGCAGCTTGAAAGCCGTAGTATCCGACGATCCTGCTTTTGTCGGTCTCAGCCCACTCCATAATTACTTCGTACGCTCTGTGTCTTTGAGCTTTGGTTAGTTCTGCGTGAACTAGTAGTTGGGGAATGTGCCAGCGAACCTCTTGCTGGGTATAGAGTTCAAGATTCTTCAAAAGGTCTTTTGCAAAAGGCTTTACAGTCTCAGGCTTCTGCTCGGCAACCCTCATAGCAACGTAGCTTGATCGCATGGCTACGACCGGATCTTCATCAAGAAAGAGTTTGTAAACATCGGCTAGACCAGAGGGAGCCTTGAGTAGTTTCTGAATAACCTGGTCCGCATCGCCAATTGAGGTTCTTGTCCCACCAGAAAGAGTGTCCCTAACTCCAGCCATAGCAACCTCCAACACTTTTTATCTCAGACCGGGAGACTTCCTCAAGAATATAGTCTGAAAAATAGTCTGAAAATGCAAATAGATCCGCTACAACCCCCGTCTTTGCTAGGCACGTCAATACCCCTAGTCTCCACAAAGTGGAAAGACCAGTCAGAAATGGCTGGTCTTTTTACTTTTTTGGATGTGTAGCATGGGCTTATGGCTGAATCTCCAGGTAGAGGTAAAGCGGGTCGCTGCGGTTGGTGCACAGATGAGTTTGGCTTGACTTGGCAGGTAGGCCCAATTCAAATGCGGGAGCATTTAGAAAACCCCGATCGGGAAAAAGCTGAATACGCAAACAATGCTTTGCAGCAGATGACCAAAATCAATATTAGCGACCTTTACGAAAACTAACTTTAGAAACAGAGAGCATGGACGACTATCTAGACATAAATCGCAAAAACTGGGACTCCAGGGTGCCCATTCACATCAAGGGATACAGGCTCGAGGAGTTTATAAAGAACGACAAATACATTTCAGACGTTGTTCGTTTTGATATACCAAGGCTACCCAACGTCGAAGGCCTTGAAGGTATTCACCTGCAGTCTCACATCGGTACCGATACAATTTCTCTAATTCGTCTTGGCGCAAAGATGACTGCGCTAGATTTTTCAAAACCAGCGCTGGAGGCCGCTAAAGACCTGGCCACAAGGCTTGGTTACGATCTAGAAACAGTTAACTGCGATCTATATTCTGCAAACAAACATGTCAGCAAAGAGTTTGATTTTATCTTCACGGGAATTGGTGCGTTGTGTTGGCTACCCAGTATCACTAGGTGGGCAGAGGTAGTTTCTTCTTTACTAAAGCCTGGTGGTTTCCTATTCATTAGGGAAGGCCACCCGATGCTCTGGGCCATAGGCGATTCTAAACCGAACGGCGATTTAGTTTTGGAGTTGGACTACTTCGAGGGCGAACCATATTTTGAGATAGAGGAGACCACCTATGCAGGAGAAGGCATAGTTGCAAGCCCAGGGGCAGTAAGTTTCAATCACGGTCTTGCCGAAGTCTTTAATGCACTTTTGTCCAATGGGTTAGCAGTTGAATTATTTGAGGAACATCGATCTGTTCCATGGAATCCGCTGGCGGATGAATTCGTAAAGCTCGATGGAATTGATGAGTGGGAACTAGCTGATAAACCCAATCGTTTAGCAGCAAGCTACACCATCCTTGCCAGAAAGCGATAAACTCATGCGCAAGGGAGTTCTCATGAAAAGAATCGCAGCATTATTTGTCTTGGTACTAACGCTTGCTGGTTGTACTTCACCTAAAGCATCGCCAACCAATAGCCCAAGCCCAACTGAGACTAAAACAGAAGCTCAGATCTTGGATGAATTTCTAAAAATAGCTGAGGATTCCTGTGCTAAGGCGCAGACAGAGAACATCGTTGAAACTGTTGCGGATGGGTCAAAGATTATTGTTTTGGCTAAAGATAATGCCTATAAGGATTACAGCGCTCTATACATCGACCCGCAGGGTAAGACCCAGGTTATTTATGAGATGGAGCTATCTGTTTGTGCTCCTGGCTATCTGATCTCAATGATGGAAGAAGCCGGTAAGAAAAACGAAGGTGATTACGAGCACAGCGTAAAACTAAACGATGACGGCAGCTATTCCTGGAAGCAGAAGTCCTCCTATGAAGGTGAAAGCTTTGAGGAAACCAAATACACCGTAGTTGATGAGATCATCACCGGAGCTAAGACCAGCGCTTACGAGTATTCATTTAGTTATGGTGCTGTCGATGATGCAGACATGAAAGTATTCAAAAAAGCCATTGATGATGAGATTGAAAGGCTAAGCGAATAAGCGCAGTTTCACTTCGTGATGTCGAAGAGCAAGACATCAAATTATTTTTTGAGTTCATGCAAAGCCCTAAACAGCAGTGGCAGGCAGCGTTTATCCCCAAAGATCCCTCTGATCTAGATAAACACCTCTTGCATTGGCAAAAAATCATGCTCGATCCAACAGTAATAAATAAAACTATTTTGCTAAACGATAAGGTAGTGGGCAACATTGGTCGCTGGGTGCTAGACGGTATCGGGCAGATTACATTCTGGATTGATGAGGCTTACGAGGGTCAAAACATCGCAACCACAGCACTAAGACAATATCTCGTCTTGGACGAACTTCGCCCACTTGAAGGCCGGTGCGCTTTTGATAACTTGGCTTCGGCAAGAGTACTTGAGAAAAACGGCTTTGTTAGTACTGGAACTGATCGCTATTTCGCTAACGCCCGCAATGAAGAAATTACTGAGTTTGTTTTTCGGCTTCTCTGAAGTTGATATGCAACTGTCGAATGACTAGGGCTGCAACAGCAACGATGATGCCGCAAATAACTATGGTCCAGCGGATACCGATTGCTGCTGCAACAAAACCAACCAGCGGTGAACCAATAGGTGTCCCACCCATGAAAATCATCAAATAGATGCCCATCACTCGGCCACGCAAGGCGCTATCGGTATTGCTCTGGACATAGGTATTGGCTGAGATCAGAGTTAGCAAAACAGTCCCACATAGAAGCGGTAGTGCAGCACCATAAACCCAAACGTTTGGAAGTAATCCAGAAAGTGCCACTAATACACCAAAGACAAAAGCACCGCGGAGAATATTTCTGATGGTGCGATGTTTTTCTAATCTGGCGGCAACTAGAGCACCACTAAGGGAACCAACTGCCAAAATACTACCTAAAGTTCCAAACTCACTTGGCCCCATACCAAATTCTTTAGTGGCCATTAGGGCAATAAACATTTGGAAGTTAAGCCCAAAGGTGGTGGTGAAAAAGACCACGACCATTACAAGCAGTAGATCTCTTCTGGATTTAACGTATCGGAAGCCTTCAATCAGCTTGTTACCACGTTTCGGTTGGGTGGTTATGTGAAGATCTTGATCTCTAATGACTAGAAGTGTCACCACCATCACTACATAGCTTGCGGTATTGATGATAAAGGAGGGACCGGTTCCATAGGCAGCAATTAGGAATCCACTTAACGCTGGGCCAATTAATCTACCCGCATTGAAATTTGCTGAATTCAAGCTAACCGCGTTGGCTAGATCATCCTTACCAACCAGTTCACTGGTAAAGCTGATGCGAATCGGTGAATCTACGGCTGAGAAAATACCAACTACAAGAGCTAATAGAAAGACATGCCAGAGTGCAACAGATCCAGTTAGCACCAAGAGTCCCAGAACGAAGGAGGCAACCCCAGCCCCAAAGTTAGTAAGTAGTAGCAACTTTCGTTTACTAAACCTGTCTGCCAGTAGGCCTCCGTATAGCGATAGCAGCATGGATGGGAGGAATTGGACTGCAGTTACAAGGCCAAGCATGGCTGGATCATTGTCGGTAAGTTCTAGAACCAGCCAGTCTTGGGCTACTCTCTGGGCCCAGGTTCCAATATTTGATAGAGCATTAGCTGGGTAGAGAACTCTAAAGTTTCTGTGTTTAAAGGAGCGTAATGCCGGAGATTTGGCCACCTATCAAATCTACATCCCCGCCTAGGTGTATTTTTGAGTTCATGAAGATTCGACAGATAGCTTTAGGTTGCAAGGACCTAACCAGAGCACAAGATTTCTATACTCGACTGCTCGGTAAAGAGCCAATGGCAGTATTTGACCCGCCAGGTTTTGCTTTCTACGATCTTGGTGGAACAAGATTGCTGATTGAAGTTGGTGGTCCAGCCTCATTGATTTACTTAGCAGTGGAAGACGTACGGGAAACCGTTAATGATTTGAAAGAGCGCGGATTCAAGATAAGCACTGATGCGCATATTGTTTTTCCTGACCCTAACGGTGTTTTTGATTCACCAGGTAATGAATGGCTGGCTTTTGTCGAAGATACTGAGGGCAACCAGATTGGCCTTATGAGCCGAGAAAGAGTCTAGTCTCTAGGTAGTGAAGGCATCTCGCGCATTGTTCTAATCGGCGAGAAGAGTACAAAGCCAACAGCAAATAATCCACCTATTGCACCAACCGTTATTGTTGGGACCACTCCGAATCTTTCCCCAAGGACACCAGAAATTAGCGCACCGATGGGCATGCAACCCCAAACCATAAACCTAATTGATGCATTCATGCGACCCAGTAGTGGTTGCGGGCAGAGCCTTTGCCTAGCCGAGACTTGGGTGATGTTGTATGTCAAAACACTGAATGCGGTTAGGAAAGCATTGACTAAAAGAGCTGCAAGAGAAAACTCTCTGGCAACATACCAAGATAGAACCACCAGTAACTGACTGGCGACAGTTGTAATTGCGGATACAACAATAAGTGGCCCTTCGCCGAGTAGCTTTATCAACCTAGGTGTGCTGGCGGCGCCTAATATCCCTCCGATACTGCCGACTGCTGTCAAGATTCCAAATGCAGCGGTATTGAAACCCAAATACGTTTCTCTGAAGAAGTAGATTGCAAACATGGTTCCGCTGATAGTTGAAAACAGATTGCTAGTTGCAGTTGTGAAAGAGATTGCCCTGATTAGTTTTTGATGCCAAACAAACTTTAGACCTTCTGCTATTTCAACAGTTATTTTTCTTCTTGTTTGCTTATCTTTCGGCACTTCACGATCAGTTATCAAAAGCAGACTGAATGCAGAAACAAAGAAACTTATTGCATCAAATATAAGTAACAGTGGAGCTTTTACTAAAGTCAAAAGAAAACCGACTATTCCAGGACTGGCCACACCAGATATTTGAGAGGTGAGTTCCATTCTTGAGTTAGCCAAACTTATGTATTGGCTGGGTAAGAGAATAGGGATGTAGCTTTGGTATGAGACATCAAAGAAAACGCTCGCTATGGAAACAACAATTCCAATTGCAATCAGATGGTAAACATTCAATATTCCAGCAAACCAAAGTAGAGGTATGAGACCAACGGCAACCATACGAATCAGATCTGCCGCAATCATTACTTGCCGTTTTATCCATCGATCAACCAGAGCCCCAGCGAGTAAACCAAATACTAAAAACGCTGAGGTGTTTGCAGCATTTAGTAGACCCATCTGAAACTCAGTTGCATTTAGCAACGTCACAGCAATTACCGGTAATGCTAGACCGCTTATTTGAGATCCAAACGAACTAACAGTTTGACCTACCCAGAGTTTTATAAACCCAGGTTGCTTGGCTAACTGCAGCTTTTCTGGCACCCGTTAAAGATAGCAACCGCAATCAGAAGATTGAGTTTGCTAAATCTAATAACTAAATTACTTAGTAATTGGTTTGTTCATTAGAGCAATTACAGCTGCTCCAAGAAGACCAAAGAACATACCTAGGAATGGAAGTGTTCCATCCTGAGTATTTCCCGAAGCCGTCATCACTAAGTCTCTTTCCATGCCGGAAGTGCTTTTGACATCGCCAGTACCCATAGTTGAGTCATCATCAACGGGTAAACCACTATAAGCAATTACTTCTGGGCAGGCAATTATTTCATTGCCATCCGCGTCT
>JBJTHM010000058.1:0-5243 GCA_046094465.1 Rhodoluna sp.
AGTAAAGGCGGCTGAGGCATTGGCAACAGCGAAGGAGAAAGAGCTCTCCGATGTTATCTGGCAGATTGAAAACGTTGTTGTTGATGGCGTGCCATCAGGTGGCGAGGATGATTACGTTGTAATCCGTGAAGAAGGAACCAAACCACAGTTCAGTTTCAAGGCTCAGGACCACGTCGCTCTCGGTGAATCATTGGATTTGATTGATATTGAACGTGGAGCGAAAATATCTGGCTCAAGATTTTATTTTCTAAAAGGTTGGGGAGCCAGGTTGGAACTGGCACTGATGAACCTCGCACTAGATCAAGCTAGCAAGGCCGGGTTCACTGCCCTGATTACCCCAACCTTGGTAAAACCAGAGGTAATGGCTGGTACTGGATTCCTAGGAGCTCATGCCGATGAAATCTATTACCTTCCGGCCGATGATCTTTATCTGACAGGCACCAGCGAAGTTGCTCTTGCCGGCTATCACAGCAATGAAATCATTGATCTTTCTTCTGGCCCTAAGCGTTATGCAGGGTGGTCAACCTGCTACCGAAGAGAAGCAGGTAGCCACGGTAAAGACACCAGAGGTATTTTGCGCGTGCACCAGTTCAACAAACTAGAAATGTTTAGCTACATCGCACCTGAGGATGCAGAAGCTGAGCACGAGAGATTGCTTTCATGGCAAGAGAACATGTTGCAACTGTGCGAACTCCCCTACAGAATCATCGATACCGCTGCCGGTGATTTAGGCTCATCAGCTGCTAGAAAGTTTGACATTGAAGCATGGGTGCCAACTCAGGAAACTTACCGAGAACTAACTTCAACTTCTAATTGCACTACATATCAAGCAAGAAGACTAAACATCCGCTATCGGAAAGAAGATGGCAAGACTGCTACCTGTGCCACGCTAAATGGAACTTTGGCAACTACACGCTGGTTGGTGGCAATACTCGAAAACCATCAGCAGGCCGATGGTTCAGTTCTAATTCCAGCAGCACTAAGAAGCTATCTCGGTGGTCAAGAACTAATCGAGCAAAAAGGCTAAGCATGCAAGAGCCTTGGCTAATTGCCATCGACATCGATGGAACACTGGTTCATGATGATGGTTATCTTTCCCCCAGAGTAATCAAAGAAGTTCAACGCGTAGTTGATCTAGGTCATCACGTTGTAGTTGCTAGCGGAAGAGCTGCGGCCAATGCCGTTCCAGTTGTTAAGGATGTCGGTATTACAGCAGGTCACGTAGTTTGCTCTAATGGTGCGGTAACCGTTGAGCTTGATCTAACACATCCGCAAGGTTACCTAGTTAGAGAAGTGATTGGTTTTGATCCAAAGCCGGTACTGACCCAGCTGATTGAAAAGCTTCCTGAGGCACACTTTGCTGTTGAAGATATTGATGGCACCTATCGCTTTCACAAGCAATTCCCAACCTATGCTCTTGGCAGCAGGAATGTTGAAACTCCGTTAGAAGAACTAATGCAGGGTGAAGTTAGTCGTGTCGTGGTGCTTTCTCCAGAGCAGGATGTGAATGAATTCCTCTCGATTGTTGAAGAAGTCGGATTACACTCGGTTTCCTATGCCATCGGTTACACCGCCTGGCTGGACATAGCGCCGATGGGGGTAACCAAATCCTCTGCTTTGGAGCAAAGACGTAAAGCCTTGAACATCCCGACTGAGCGAGTGATCGCCATCGGAGATGGTCGGAATGACATCAACATGTTTGAGTGGGCAAATGCCGGTGGGGGTCTTTCATTTGCTATGGGTCAGGGCCCAGATGAGGTTAAGGCAGCCGCATCTATGGTTACTGCCAGCGTTGAGGAAGACGGGGTAGCCGAGGTTTTAGCCGGTTTAGAGGGAATCATCTTCAGCCAGGGCAAATAAACTCCCAGCCCCAGCACAGGTTTACCGAGTATTTTTGAGAGACCTTTGGTTTTGGTTAGAATTATCCACGGAGGTCTGTCCGAGCGGCCGATGGAGCTGGTCTTGAAAACCAGTGAACTGAAAGGTTCCGTGGGTTCGAATCCCACGGCCTCCGCCAGTTTTTCTATCGAACTAAGACTTAGAGGCCAACTCGAGAAGGGGTAACCGATTTGACTGAGAAGTCTAAGAAACGAGCAGAGCGTGCAATAGCTCGGCACGGCAATGTTGCTGCGAGCGGTCGATTTAGAACCTTCCTAGGCATCTTGGGTAAAGCCCTGATTGTTGTTTTAGTTTCGACTCTCACCGTGACTGGAATCTCCGCTTATCAACTCAGTCAGGAACTTGGTCGACACAAAATTCAGTTAACTGGACTTGATGGCAAAGCTGTTGAGATCCCCGATCTAAAAGGTCCACTGAATATTCTTTTGGTTGGCTCTGATACCAGAGAAGGAACCGGCAACGGGGTTTTCGGAACTGAGACATCAAATCTTGCAGATGTGATTATTTTGATTCACATATCTGCTGATCGTAAAAACGCAGTTGGACTTTCTTTCCCAAGAGATCTAATGGTGCCATGGCCAGCTTGCCCGAGCACAACGGGTGGACCCGGTTACTACGCTCAGTCACTCGGTCAGATAAATGCAACTATTGCTAACGGTGGTGCCGGATGTACTTTGCTGACAGTTGAGCAACTGACTGGATTGAAGATTCCGTTCTTGGCGATGATTGATTTCAACGGTGTGATTGAACTTTCTAATGCTGTTGGTGGTGTTGAAGTTTGTGTCGCTGAAAGAATCAATGACCCATACACAAATACTTATTTGGAACCAGGACTACACAACCTTCAGGGACTACAGGCTCTTCAGTTCCTAAGAACTCGTCACGGAGTTGGCGATGGCTCTGACCTGTCTCGTATTTCTAACCAGCAGGTTTATCTAACAGCGCTGGTTAGAAAACTTAAGAACAAAGACATCCTGAATAACCCGGTCGCGCTCTACAGTCTTGCTCAAGCTGCTGCTAGAAATATGAAACTCAGTGACACTTTGGCCGACCCAACAGTAATGGTTGGAGTTGCTAATGCTCTTAGAACCATTCCAATGAGCAAGATCACCTTCCTCCAGTTACCAACTGTTTATATGACTGGCGCTAACTCCGGCAGGGTCCAACCAGATTTAGAAAAAGCTCAAGTGCTTTTTGAGAAACTCATTCTTGATGAACCGATGGTTTTGGCTAAAGTGACCGACACCGGAGGCGGATCGGTTATTCAACCTACGCCTTCTGCAACACCCAAGCCAACCAAGACACCTAGCAAGAGTCCAACCAGCAAACCTAAGCCAACTAAGACGCCAACTATTACCCCACTGCCTGACTGGGCTAAGGGAACAAATGCGGCAACTACTACCTGTTCGAAGGGACAGTAGTTAGGCTTAAGACATGCCAGATTACATCTCGGCGCTTGATTTATTCACCATCGGAATTGGGCCTTCCAGTTCACATACCGTTGGTCCAATGCGAGCAGCGCTGCTCTTTGCTAAAGCTTTAGAAGCTGATGGCAAGATTGATGCCACCCAAAAAATAACCGTTTCACTCTTTGGTTCTCTCGGTGCAACTGGACCGGGGCATGGAACGACAAATGCGATAGTTGCAGGTCTTGCTGGTCAAACACCGGAACAGTGTGATCCATTGGATGTTCTGAAATCCTGGGATAACGCGGTTTCGAATTCTTCTTGGCAGTTACTAGATAAATCAATCTCATTTAGTGAGAGTGATATCAGTTTCCAACCTCTGATTAGACTCACTAAACATTCCAATGCACTCAAGTTCCGAGCCATTGATGAATCTGAAAATCTTTTACTAGAACAGAACTACTACTCGGTGGGTGGAGGCTTCGTTGAAGCAGATCATAGTTTGGCAAAACCAGATCGAGTTAGCCCCCCTTTTGAATTCAATAACTCAGCAGAGTTGTTAGAAATTTGTGAACGAGAAGGAATCTCGATAGCCGAGTTAGCTTGGCAGAACGAAGTTTATGTTCATGGTGAGGAAGAGCTGACCAGGCGCTTAGATGCCATCTGGAATGCAATGCAGTCTTGTATTGAACAGGGATTGAGAGAAAAAGGTGTGCTACCAGGCTATCTTCAAGTAATAAGAAGAGCGGCAGATATGGCAGAGCGTTTAGCAAAATTCGATTCAGCAGAAGTGAGCAATGAGTGGTTGCAGGCGTATGCAATTGCAGTCAATGAACAAAACGCAGCAGGTACGAGAGTGGTAACCGCACCAACAAATGGTGCCGCTGGAATCATCCCTGCTGTCGGTTACTACGCAATGAAGTTCAAAAACGTTGATAGCAGCAAGATTGCAAAGGATTACCTGCTTGTTGCAGGTGCAATTGGTTCGCTATATAAGAGGAACGCCTCAATTTCAGGAGCTGAGGCGGGTTGCCAAGGTGAAGTTGGTTCAGCATGTTCGATGGCGGCGGCAGGATTAGCCGCAGTATTGGGTGGGACCAATCAACAAATTGAGAACGCAGCTGAGATAGCTATGGAGCACAATCTAGGACTTACCTGTGATCCGGTCGGTGGATTTGTTCAAATGCCTTGCATTGAAAGAAATGCAATTGCTTCAGGAACTGCCGTTAGTGCTGTGAGGCTTGCTCTTTTAGGTGATGGTAGTCATAAGATATCGCTTGACACTGTTATTGAAACAATGCGACAGACTGGAATTGATATGTCGAGTAAATACAAAGAAACATCTTTGGGTGGTTTAGCCGTGAGTGTGGTTGAGTGCTAGAAATGACAACAATTGTGTTATGGGTCAGTGATCTAAAAAAATCTGCCGACTACTACAAAGGCCTATTCGGTGCCGAGAGTTACTATCTCACGGATGGCTTTGCCAGCGTGAAGGGTTCGGGTAATGAAGTTTTACTTCACCTAGTTCCAGAGCAGTATCGAGGCGATGTTTCTGTTGGAGAAGAAAATCCAATCAAACCGGTATTTAGAATCATAAGCTTAGAACTAGCCAGAGACGTTGCCGCAAAGCACGGCTGCTCTTTTGTGGCAGAAGCCATGGAACACAACGGGGTTAAATATCTAGATGGTAAAGATCCAGACGGACACGTAATTCAGGTAGCGGTTTAGTTCTCGAAGATTTCCAGTAATTGACCGATTGATTTATCTTTTTCTTTAGGATGCCTAAACTTACCTGCCGGATCTACTCGGTAGTGGTTTCTGCGACCTTCTTTAGTTTTGATAATGTAACCAGCTTCTTTTAGTTCATGAAGAATTGTCTGAGTGCTGCGCTCGGTTATACCTATTTCAAGTGCAATCTCTTTCACCCTGGCATCAGGG
>JBJTHM010000059.1:0-2664 GCA_046094465.1 Rhodoluna sp.
ATGGAGCACCGCTCAAAGTTGTTCCGGTAAATTCATAGACGACTGAGCCTGCCTTTACAGATTCATTGGCTGGCAAACCGGTTACTACGTAACTAAGAGTCGGGTTTGCATCTCCATAGATCTTTGTTGAACATTGCGTCATCCGCAGGGTAGCCGGAATACCCTGAATTACAAACACTCCATCGTAATACCTGAAGATGTAATTATCGGAGTTACCTGGGTTAAGAATGGCGTTGCTCGGGCGGACCTGGTATCGCCCAGCTGCCCTAGGCACCACGTTTGTTGCTGGGTAAGTGGTGCCATCAATTCCTGTGTAAGTCAAAGTAACAGCAGTCACCTTGTCAGTGCCACGCTCGCCAACAACAGTTCTGAGGAATGCTCCTGGATCTTGACCAAAAAGAATGGTCTTGTCGTTAGCGGTAATTGAAACTTCGGCTTTTCTCCAGAAACAAGAGTTAGAAATCGATCCAGCGTTCTGACCGAGCTTTACAATCACTGTCACATTACCTAGTGCAATCGCTGGGGTGGTTGGAATATCGAAGGTCACAAAGTCCTTTGGATTAGCACCACCGGTGTTACCTGCCACAACTATTGGTGACTCGGTGCCATTCACTGTGACAGTTGGGTTACCAAGTTCGCTCAACAAAAGTGAGTTGTTGGTTAGGTAAATAGTCCTGCTACCGCCACTGTCAAGGTTGAATGAACCAGAAGTGTTTGCGTCACAGCCACCGTCAGGGTTACCTGGAGGCATCGCAACTCGGAACATTGGTCGCCAAGCGGTACCTTCGTTTGTTACGATCCTGAATTCGTAGAATCCATAAGAAGGTGCCAGTGCAGGTGAACTAAAGGTGAGGCTCTTTCCATCTGCAGCAATTGTTGCAGTTACGAGAGCGCCGTTAACGTAAACCTTGCCAGGCTTTTTGTCAGTACCAATAAAGTTGCTTCCGCGAATAGTTACTGGTGAACCTCCAACAGCTGGGAGCCAGGTAAGAGATGACTCATCAAGCTGCGGTGCAACTTGAAGTTCAAAGTATGCGTATACGGTGCTGTTAGTAATGGATGCTCCACCTTGCGGAGTTACTTCAACAGGGGTGAATCCCTTAACACCAGATGGAGTCTTAGCAGTAATCGTGTTGTTGTCAACTCGAACAACGCTGGTAGCTAACTTCCCGCCGAACTTGACTACTGGAGTACCTGTAGTACCAAAACCGTCACCGTAGATGGTGACGTTGGTACCACCTAGAACAACACCACTGTTCGGTTTCACGCTATTGATTACGGGGGCCTTATAAGTAAATGCACCTGCTTTAGTTATGGCAGTGCCACCGGCTGGAGTTACTGAAACTTCTTTTGCACCCGCCGTGTTTGCTGGAGCTGTCACGATGATTCTGGTGTCAGACACACGGTTCACGTTTGTTGCCAGAGCTGCTCCAAATTTCACAACTGGAGTTCCACTGTTACCGAATCCAAGACCATCAATCGTGACTGTTGCTCCACCCTGGGCAAAGTCAACGGCTGGAGTTAGTTTGGTGATCTCTGGTGGAGCTGGAACAAAGTAGGTGTAACCATTTGCAAGGAATGAGTAGCCGTTTGCAAAAGTAACGCTCACGTTTCTAGCACCAGCTGGGTTAGAAGGAGCTGTAGCACGGATGGTTTTGTCATCAACGCGAGTCACCGAAAGTGCACAGGCTGATCCAAATAGAACATTCGGAGTTCCGGCTGGGAATACACCGGTGGTCTTTATTTCAACGGTGTTCGCTCCGGTGGTTGGCCCTGAACTCGGCGAAATAGAACTGATAACTGGCTCGACCACTGGGGTTGCATAGGTATAACCGCCTGTTCTAGTTGTAGTTCCACCACCAGTGGTTGGAGTTACTTCAACGTCAACTGGACCGACTGAACCATCACGCGTAACAGCGGTGATCTGAGTTGGGCTAACCAACTTCACACAGATGGCAGGTGTTCCACCGAACTTCACGATAGGGATACCGCTTGCACCAAAGTTTGTACCATTAATGGTTACTTGCGTACCACCTTGGAAAACACCGGTGGCTGGGCTCAACGAAGTGATTGTTGGCGCTAGAGCATAAACGAAGCCTTCGGTTACGGTTGTCGTCGAATCACTGCTAGTTGCAATGACATTCACTGCACCAGCAGGACGAGCTGGGGTGACCATGGTTGCGGACATACCGTCTTGTGAGACAACAATGTTTGTAGCGGCTACGCCACCAAAGGTAAATGTGGCAGGCTGACCATTGCTACCTCTAAGGTAGCGACCAGTAATTACGACCTCTGTGCCACCTGTGATAACTCCACGGTCCGGGGTAATCGCATCAATCTTCGGAGCTAGAACTTCAGGAGTGTACTGAAAGACTCTAGAGCCAGTAATTACGTTGTTAGAAAATAGTCCATTTCGACGTCCGTCGTAATTGAAACTAATCTCAACGTTTGCAGCACCAATGGTTCCAACTGGAGTTGTTGCAGTAATTTGGGTTGGGCTTACACGCTTAACATTTGTGGCAGCAACTCCATTGAACTTAACGTTCAGTGAGTAATCTCCCCACTCCATTGGACCAAAACCTTCACCTTTTATGGCTACATTTGTGCCACCTCTAAATGTTCCCAGGGCTGGGGAAACAGAAGTGATCGTAGAAGCTGTGTAGG
>JBJTHM010000060.1:0-3589 GCA_046094465.1 Rhodoluna sp.
GATGCTGGTCGGCGTGGTGAAGCTGGCGCCGGAACTGCCGATCGACGGATTCTTCCCCTACGTGCACCTGGAACGCAGCTTCATGCATCTCGGTTTCCACATCTATGACGTGGGCTTCCAACAATCTTGGGACTGCAGTAAAGGTTTCGTTTATCCCAACTGAAAGAGCAGACATGTATCTTTGCCCATCTGCGTAAAGCCATCCAGCATAGACTGCGTCTCTAGGAAGCAGGCCCTCAGCGTCTCTAGACATATTTGCTGTGGGGAAGCCTATCTCTCGACCTATCTTGAGCCCGTGTTCTACTTCACCGACCGTGGCATGGTAACGTCCAAGCAACTTTGCGGCTTTGGCGACATCACCCGCAAGCAAGAGTTCTCTAATCCAACTGGTTGAAACATTTCTTCCATCTTGCTGCAGGCTGGGTATTTCCAAGACAGCAAAACCAAATTCTTGCCCCAACTTGCGCAGCAGTGTGACATCGCCTTTGGCATCTGCACCGAACCTGAATCCTTCCCCAATTATCACTGCTCGCGCTTGCAAACCTTCAACTAAATACTCGAATACAAAATCTTTGGCTGACAGTTTGGCAAAGCTCTGATCAAACTGCGCCGATAGCATCAATTCAATACCGGACTCATCAATAAGCTGACTCTTGGTCTTTGGACCTATTAAAGCAGGTGGTACCTCCGAGTTTTGCAATACTTCGGATGGATGCCGATCGAAAGTTATCACTGCAGGAGTCAGCATCTGATTCTCTGCCAGAGTTATTGTCTCCGCGAGCAATTGTTGATGCCCGAGGTGTATTCCATCAAACTTGCCAATAGTAACAACCGTTGGCTTCAACTCTTGTGGCACTTGAGCAAGCGAATCGACTTGAATCATCTTTCCATTCTCCGTAGCCACCAGATTCCAAAAATAGGAAGTACTAGAGGAATAAAACCGTATCCCTTTCCAAAATATGACCAAACTGTGTCATGTTGGAAGAGTGCTGGCAGCAGAAAACTAAGCGACCCAATAACCAACACACCTAGAAGTTCAAAATACAGAGTCAGCCGAGCGATCTGAAATTTTCGCTTTACCAGCGCGTAGGTAGCAAAGATATAGACCAAACCAGCGAACAAACTCAGAGTGTATGAAAGAGGCGCTTCATCGAATTTTCGAATCAACTGGTATGCAGCTCTCACGGAAGCAGATAGAGCAAAAACACCATACACGGCGATGACTAGATTACCCACTCCAAGTGCACTAGGTTTCTCACTCATAGCGTCTAGCCTAGTTGGCTATTCAGTTGTTGCAGTAGGCTCCGGAGTCGGCAACCCTTCACTCACCTTGACTAATGCTGGGATACGAACAAATTCCGGCAGAGGTGCATAGTTTGAGACTGCCAAAGAACCCTGATTATCTAGCCTCAAAACAAATCTTGCAATGGCTCTTGAAAGTAGGTCTGCTTTACAGAGGCTGATTGAAATCGGATAAATCGCTTGATAGGACGGTGGGGCTTCATCAGAGCCATCAGGCGGTGTTGCTTCTTTCTTTGGATCTAGGCTTACGCTCAGTTTTGATTCCGACTGGCTAATCACCCACTGAGTTGTGCCTGTTGAAATTCCGGTCACATCCGGTGTCGCGACAATCGGGAAACCGTCCGCGTCCAGGCCAACAAATATGTTGGCAGGGTAAAGACCTAGTTGAATGGCAAAGCTATTGGGCATGATTGCAATTTCGCCGTCTTTAAGATTCGATGTCCAATAGCCGTCTGCGAAATCGCCATACTCAGCCAAAGTTACTTGCTCCTTAGGTTGAAAGACCTTGGTTCCCACTTCAAGGTTCGAATAACCAAGGAAACTACTCATCGCATCGAAAGCTGCCCGATCAACGGTGCTTCGGAATGATATGTCTCTATCTGGCATCTCGGTGCCGGGGTTATCGCTGGCAAGTTGATTCCAGTTATTGATTCCCCCGTTTATTATCCCTGCAATTGATTCTGGTGAAAGATTCAGCGTGCCGACTTCACTATCTTGGAAGACCAATACAGCCGCATCCACTGCTAAAGGAACACTGAGTTCGGGTTTGCAGCTTGGAGAATATTCCGAAACTACTAGCTGAGCTTTGTCATCGCTAATTGCGGTTGGAGTAAAAGACATAGCGGGTTCTGGATCGATACAGGAATAACTGAGGTAGTCAGCCCAACCCGTTAGCACTTCTTGAATAGAATCTGGCCCTGCAACTGAAGTTTGTCCTTCAACACAGGTATAGGACTGTTCTGCAAGGGAGGCGAGAATTTCAGGTGGAATCGGAGGATCGCAAGCGGTGAGTGTTAGCGAGGTAGCAACTGCAAGACCTGCAACTAAGACCTTTTTTTTTCGAGTTTGCTTCACCGAAAGTTCCTTTTCATCCTGCTATGTCTTAAGAGATTAGTGGGTGGCGCTTTCGCGCCACCCACTAATTAGATTAACCTATCCAACCAACTTGATCTGGTTTAGAACTGCTGTTCTAACCGCTCCACCCAGTGGAACATAACCAAGCGAAGCAGCCTTGGCAGGAACACAGGTCTTCACCACGTAGTTTAGGAAGTCCTGGACTGCTAGCTTCTGTGCATCTGTGCTCTTACCGGTTCCAGTGAAGCGAGGAGCCAGAGCATAAACAGGAATTGACAACTGGTATGCACCAGAAACAACCTTGGTGAAGTCCATGGTCAGGGTTCCACCTAATGCGTCACCATCTGCTGTAGGACGGATTGACTGAGCGTTCAAGAATCTTCCAGCGGCTGAAGCTGTTGGAGCCACGAAAGCACCTGCCGCGTTTCTCAACTTAGCAATTGCCACATCTGCAGTAATCGCGTCAGAAAGATCGAAGTAACCGAAAGCGTTTGAGTTGTCCTCGATGTAACCAGCAAGTAGCTGTGAAGTTGCAAATGAAGTTCCAACCACTCCTCCAGCACCAGCGCCAGTTGCCATGTTGTTAGAGGCGGTCCATCCACCAACAGTTTGCTTTAGGTACTCAGTCAAGTTTGAGTTTGTGCCAGATCCAGAAGCGCGGTAAGCAACCTTGATTGTTTTCTTAGGTAACTTGATCTTGGTGTTCGAAGCCTTGATCGCAGCGTCATCCCAGCGAGTGATTGTGCCCTTTAGAATTCCAGAAATGATTTCCGGAGAAAGGTTTAGTCCGTCACCAACACCTACTGCTGAGTAAGCAAAAGCAACTGGGCCACCAAACATAGGAATGGTTAGGTAACGTGCGTTCTTACCTGAGCTTGGGAAACCTGAGGTGTAAGGAACGTCAGAGGCTCCGAAGTCGATGTTTCCAGCAGCGAACTCAGTTCTACCTGTTCCAGAACCGGTTGAAGTGTAGCTAACGCTGTGAGCTGTGTAGGCTGCGGTGCAAGCCTGGAGCATGCCGTTGGCAAAAGATGAGCCCTTGGCTGCAATCGATGCTGCGTAGGCAGGTGTAGATACTAATAGCCCAGCTACAACAGCGGCTGCTGCAGCAATCGTGGCTAACTTGTTGCGCATTTGATCTCCTTATTTTTAGGTTTGTCTTTTTCGACAATTAGATTTTCGTTTTGGTCTTGAAACATTTGGAGTTTTTAAG
>JBJTHM010000061.1:0-4520 GCA_046094465.1 Rhodoluna sp.
AGCTAAAACATCAACGTTGGTCTTGAGCTCTTTGAGTTTCTCTTAGAGAAACTCAAAGAGCTCAAGACCAACGTTGATGTTTTAGCTATGTCGGCCACCCCAATACCTCGAACCCTTGAGATGGCGATTACCGGCATCAGGGAGATGTCAACTCTCGCCACTCCACCTGAGGAACGCCACCCAATACTGACCTATGTGGGCCCTTATAACGAGGCACAGGTGGCAGCGGCAATCCACCGTGAACTTATTAGAGAAGGCCAAGTCTTTTTTGTGCACAACCGAGTCGAGAGCATCGATTTTGTTGCCAGTAGATTGGCTGAACTGGTGCCAGATGCCAGAATCGCCGTTGCCCACGGACAGATGAATGAGCACCAGTTAGAGCAGGTGGTGATTGATTTCTGGGAGCGAAGATATGACGTATTGGTGTCAACCACAATTATTGAAGCCGGGATTGATATACCTAATGCGAATACCCTGATAGTTGACCGAGCCGAGAATTTTGGATTATCCCAGTTGCATCAGATAAGAGGTAGAGTCGGGCGTTCCAGAGAGCGCGCCTACGCATACTTCTTCTATGGAGTTGAAAAACCACTTTCGCCGTTTGCTTTAGATCGCCTAAGCACAATAGCTGCCAACAATGAATTAGGTAGTGGAATGCAGGTTGCCCTAAAAGACCTTGAAATCAGGGGAGCGGGGAACCTCTTAGGGGGTGAACAATCCGGACACATTGCCGGTGTTGGCTTTGATCTTTACCTAAGAATGATTGGTGAGGCTGTGGATGAGTTCAAAGGCATAAAGCAAGAATCTCCTGCCGAACTAAAACTTGAGATACCTATTGATGCTCATATCCCAATTGAATATGTGGACTCAGAGCGACTAAGGCTGGAGGCCTACCACAAGCTTTCAGCAGCCAGCGGGGAGAAAGGCACCCGAGCACAATTGGACCTTATATTCCAGGAGCTTGAAGATAGGTATGGCAAAGCACCTAAACAGATTGTCAACCTCATGGATGTTACAGAATTGCGTCAAATCTGTAATCGCCTGGGGCTCAAAGATGTTTCTTTGATAGGTGGCCAGATAAAACTAACGCCAGTGGATATTGATGAAGCGAAGCAGGTGAAACTAAGTCAGCAGTATGCCGGACTCAGATATCTCAAATCGGCGAGACTGCTCTCTGCTACTATTCCAGAAAAGCAAACTGGAGATTACTTGACTGATCGAGAGCTAATTGACTGGACAGTTATTTTTCTAAATGAGGTTATTAAGTAAAAAGTTCGGAAAAAGGTTTTCCTTTTTCCGAACTTTTATTAATTCTTTAGCGTCGAACTAGTGGACGACCCTGACCATCTTTCAGACTGTTAGTTGCAATCAAGATCACGTCGATAATCCACCAGATGTAACAACCACCGAGAGTGATTAGCTTTAGGATTCCTAATCCAATGTTGCCCATATAGAAGCGGTCAACTCCTAGTGTTCCTAGGAAGATGGAAAGGAGGAATGCAGTTAGCCAATCACGCTGTGGTGGTAGAGCGTTAACCGCAGTAGCTTGCTGTTGCACAGCAGCCGTTCCACAGTTAGGGCAGATCTGAGCTGTTGCCACTAGACCTTTACCGCAGCCGGCGCAAAACTTATCTGTTGATGGTGAAGACATTACTTTCTAACCAGTGCCCTTCCTTGAGCATCCTTGAGGTTTCCGGTAAGAATCATGATTAGGTCGATTAGAGCCCAGATTCCACAGCCGCCTACAGTGAGCAGTTTTGCCACTCCTAGACCGGTATAGCCAAGGTAGAAACGGTCCACTCCCAAGCCGCCAAGGAAGAAGCTCAGCAAGACTGCAGTTAGCCAGTCTCTTTCAGGAGGGGTGGTTGGTTGTGCGTTTGTCATTATTTTCCTTTCGAGGGTGTGTTGCTAGTTGAGAATAACTAAATAAACTCGGAATTATCGGATAGAACTGGCGGTGTGATGTGATAGTTATAAATCGGAAAAGGGTGTTGATTTCCCTCACCGTCATCGCACTTGCAGTTGTTTACCTGCTTTTCTGGCCAAAGGAACTTAGATTATTCTGTCCGATCCATGCCCTGACCGGCTTCTGGTGTCCAGGTTGTGGAAGCACTCGGGCTGCTGATGCTTTGTTGAGAGGTGATTTAGACAAAGCGCTAAAAAATAACGCTTTGTTCCTTGCCTCACCACTATTTGCGATTGTTGGTGTTTACCTGGAGAGGAAAAACTCTAAGATTTGGCTGGTTTATTTGCTGGCGCTTTTAGTGTTAGTCACCCTGTTTACAATCGTAAGAAACCTGCCGGGTTCCTCCTTAGCTCCACTGTAGTTTTAGTCCAAGAAACAACTGCTGACTCTGGCAAACTGATTTCATGACCGAACTTGATGAACTAATAAAAACTGCCAACACTCTTAGATCACCTGGTGGCTGCCCTTGGGATGCGGAACAAACCCATGAGTCTTTGGTGCAGTATCTGCTGGAGGAGACCTATGAACTCATCGATGCAATCGAGTCCGGAGACCGAGCTGAGGTTTTAGAAGAGTTGGGGGATGTTCTCTATCAAGTGGTCTTTCATTCAGATCTTGCCCAAACAGGGACACTGGGGGAACCATTCAACATCGAAGATGTTGCTAGGTTTACCCGAGAAAAGATGATGGGAAGGCACCCGCATGTATTTGGCACCCCAGAAGAACTGGAGAAGTTCAAAGCCAAAACTGGTCAAGATGTGATGCTGAATTGGGATAACCATAAGCTAAAAGAGAAGCCAGAAAGAGTTTCGGTTTTAGATGGTATTCCTAAAGCACTGCCTGCCTTGGCTTTAGCCAGCAAGGTAATCGGCAAGGCTCAAAAGATTGGCATTCTTGATGAGACTAACCAAGGTCCAATCCAGATAGCCGATGAGGAACAATTAGGGGCGCTCCTGTTAGCTGTTGTTCAAGCCGCCAAAGCACAAGAGTTAGATCCGGAAAGAGCACTTCGCTCAACGGTCCGGGACCTAGCTGATGATATCCGAAAGGCTGAAGTCCTCAGTGCCAGTGATGCTGGAGTTATCGGGCGGGAGAGCGATATATAACCTTGCAGTTTGTTTATGTAAGGTTGAATTATTGGGCATTTGGGAGAAGGTGAGACCATGAGACGCCTTTCAGCGAGCCTGCGTGAACTGGCAACTTTTCTCATTGCCCTCGGTTTGGTCTTGGCCTCGTTAGTTTTTACCCCCTCAGCGGCAGTTGCAGATACCTCGTATCGAGTCGGCCAGAGCCCTGTTGCTATTGCGGTTGACTCGGTTGGCACAGTTTATGTTGCCAATGAGGGCTCGGGGACAATATCCAGGCTGACTGCTCAGGGAGTAAGCACTCTGGTTGATCTATCCCCCCAAAAGCCCAGAGAGTTGGCAGTTGATTCTCAAAACAGATTGTTTGTAGCCACTAGAAGCGGTTCAGTGCTTATTGTTGGAGCTGACGGCACGACAACTAGTTTCGCCAGTGTTGGAAAAAACTCAGGAGCGCTGGTTTTCGACTCCGCTGGGAACCTATATTCTGCTAACACTCTCAGCAACAGCATCTCAAAAATAACTCCCGATGGCGTAGCTAGTATTTATGCCACTGTTGGATCTGCGCCAACAAGTATTGTTTTTGACAGCCAAAATAATTTGTATTCAACCAATTCTTTGGATGGCACTGTCTCAAAAGTAACGCCAAACGGAATAGTTACCACCGAATTTGCCTTTGTTGGTTTGAGACCCACAAGCATGGTAAGAGACAACTCAAATAATCTGTATGTCGCTAACGGAGATGACAACTCTATTTCAAAGATTACTCCGACTGGATTAGTATCAACTCTTGCAACGGTTGGTAAATCCCCAGAAGCCATCTCGATTGATTCAGCTGGAAATCTCTACACCGCTAACTTCAAAGACAACACTGTTTCAAAGGTTACACAGAGTGGAATAGTCGCAACTTACGCAGTTACCGGAGCTGGGCCTATTGCCTTAGCCGCATTCACAGATTTCTTCTACACAGTAAACAATATTGATCAAAGCATCACCAAAATTGAGCCAGCCAGCCCAAAACCAGGTGCACCAAGATCACTTGCTGCAACTACTAACTCTAGTTTGGCTAGCAGCCTGAGTTGGCAGAGCCCGATAGATAATGCAGGCTCTGCCGTTACAAATTAGTTAGTGGAAGCCACTACAGATGCTGGTATATCTCTGGTTGGCACATATCGAACTGGCAACCTAACAAGTTTCAACTTTCCTGGGCTTTGCTCCAAACGAAGTTAGCAATTCAAAAGTTATGCAATAAATGCTCAAGGTCTCGGAGCCCCTTCGAATTCAATCACAGTCACCTCTCCAAACGGCATAGCTGCTAGTCCAAATGCACTAAACGTGACTCAGATAAAGGGAACCTCAGTTTCGCTGTCCTGGGAGGCACCAGCTTGTGACGGTGGGGTATCAATAACTGACTATCGCATAAGTTATAGCCAGGATCAGGGTGCTACCTGGCTTAGTGCCACAAAGGCGGC
>JBJTHM010000062.1:0-2766 GCA_046094465.1 Rhodoluna sp.
ACTCAAATGGGATCTGGAGGGCTATCTGGTCATCCATTAGCGCCACGCGCATTAGAAATTCTCAAACTCATCCGAAAGGAATTTGACAAAGATCTTGTCTTGATTTCCGTCGGCGGAGTAGAAAGCGAAGCCGATGTCCAAGAAAGATTGGCTGCTGGTGCAGATCTAGTTCAGGGCTATACCGGATTTGTTTACTTCGGCCCTCTTTGGGCTAGAAAACTAAACTAGTCGAGTCTCTGGTGCTCTTGTCTCGGCTGGATCTGAAACTATGACTGGTTTTAGAATCTCTGTGACCTTGTCCATAACTCCAGTTGGAATTTCAACACCAACTGCACCGATGTTACTTGTGATTTGTTCTGGGGATGTAGCACCAACAATTGCACTTGATACGTTTTTGTTTTGAAGAACCCAGGCCAGAGAGAACTGGGCCATGGTTATTCCAAGATCATCAGCAAGTGGTTTTAGCTGCTGGACTCTGGTCAGGACATCTTCACTAAGCCACTTCTGAATAAAGCCATTTACTTTTTCATCAGATGCTCTCGAACCAGCTGGAACCGGCTGGCCAGGAAGATACTTACCTGTCAGAACACCTTGCGCCATTGGGGACCAGACTATTTGGCTGACACCAAGTTCTTCGCAGGCGGGAATAACTTCAGATTCAATTACACGCCAAATCATCGAATACTGAGGCTGGCTCGAAATCAACTGGAAGCCCATCTGTTTGGCTAACTCAACCCCAGCTCTAATCTGGGATGCGTTCCATTCAGAGACGCCGATGTAGAGGGCTTTACCTTGACGGACGATATCAGCAAAAGCCTGCATAGTTTCTTCTAGCGGTGTTTCAACGTCATACCGGTGAGCCTGATAAAGATCTACGTAGTCCATTTGCAGTCGCTTCAATGAGCCGTTGATGGACTCCATGATGTGTTTCCGAGATAAGCCTGTGTCGTTAGGTTTGCGTTCAGCCACTGGCCAATACACCTTGGTGAAAACTTCGATTCCTTCCCGGCGCTGGCCTTTAAGGGCCTCACCCAAAACAACCTCAGCGGCTTGGTTGGCGTAGACATCCGCAGTGTCGAACGAGGTGATGCCACCTTCGATGGCGGCGTGCACTGTTGCAACGGCACGATCATTTTCTATTTGCGTCGCGTGAGTTAGCCAGTTTCCATAAACCAATTCGCTGACTTTGAATCCACTGTTGCCTAGGTAACGATATTTCATTTCTAATCTTTCTATTCGTTTCTAATGTTAGCCAATAAGTTCAGCTGCTTTTTTCTCAACCTTTTGATGCAAGATAGGCACCCATGTTTCATGTTCCGGCTTCATCAGGACACTTCTAAGTATGCGGGCATGATTACTATCTTCAGTCAGGTCAAAGCCTCGTGCCCGAAGTTGTTCTGGTTTGACTACGTAGGTTGCAAGGTGGATTTGCTCTTTTCTGTCACCTTGGCCAAGCTGCACGAGAAGTTCATGAGACACTTCGTCGAGCTTAGTCATCGATGCCACTTTTGGCAGATATGTCAAAATGTCTAACTCTGGTTTTTGGTAAGGGACTAAAACCTCTGATTCAACCAATCTGTCGTACCACTGAGTGGCAGCTCTACGGGTTGGCAATAGGACGGAGCCAAGACCAGACTCGGTTAGTGGGAATATTTTTAGTGTTGCCCAAATAGCCGCTGCAGAAGCACCGGCTCTCGAACACTCAAGTTGAATCTCACCGAAGTGCAAATCATCTGAGATGAAGTATGTGTAGGGGGAGTCATGTTTATAAAATCGACCGATTGAAATGTCTTTAAAAAATACTGCTCCACTTCCATAAGGCTGTAGACCATGTTTGTGCGGATCGACCACTATCGAGTCTGCATCTTTCAATGCCGCATAGTGTCTTGCGGTTTCCGGATCAAGATGATTTGCGGCAATTAGTTTAAAAAATCCTCCATAGGCCGTATCAACATGCACTCTGGCTCCATAGGCTTTTGCTAACACAAGAATGTCAGCAAGTGGGTCCACGGCTCCCAGTCCAGTTGTTCCCATAGTCGCAACAATTGTGCCTATGTTTCCTTTTTTTAATTCGTCTTCTAGAGCGTCAAGAGACATTCGACCGTCATGCTCAGTTGGGATTGAGACATTGGTAGTGCCAAGAACTTCTGACATCCTGGAATGGGTATAGTGGGCATCTGAAGAGTGGGCTATTTTCTTTGTCGGTTGCAGTTCTCGAGCAATCCAGAGGGCTTCTAGATTGGCTGTTGTTCCGCTCCAGGTGAGGTGTCCCAGGTATTCCTCCGGATACTCGAACATCGCTGCCATTTGTTTTAGCACTTCGCGCTCCATCTGAGTGGTGGCAGGGGAGGCATCGATTGAGTGGTTATTTGGGTTGATAATCATGGTTGCTAAATAGGCGGCGATTGCTACTGGGTGCGGGGTCTTCAGCATCTGAGCTGCGTAGCTTGGGTGAAAGTAAGGAAAGTTATTCTCAAGCCGGTCTGTGAGTTCTTGCAAAACCTGACTAACCTGATTGGAATCTGATTGCAAAGAAGGATGGATTGGAAAATCTTCGTAACTGGATTTTAGATTTTCGATGGCGCTAATTACCTGCTGAGCCAGATCAGGTAAGTGTAGCTCGTTTTGCTCGGCCACAGTTAACTCCTTTGTGAACTTGTGGTTCTCTCAATTTCCTTTTGGGAATTTTTTGATTGTTTTATTTCTTCTTTTGCCTTCTTGGTGTGGGCTTTGGAATCCTAAGTGGTCTCGGCTGCATCCCTCTGG
>JBJTHM010000063.1:0-2815 GCA_046094465.1 Rhodoluna sp.
TGCATTGAGACGGCTACATCCAACAGCAACAGAGAAGGGCAACGCGGTTCCGGGCTGTCAACGAAAACATTGGTTCCAAATGCAATTTGTTTGTTCATTGTCATCCCCAAGTTTCTTGTTATAGCAGTGCTTTCTTCAGCAGTATACCAAAGCAAGCGCGGGAGTGGGCTTGCAACCTCTAACGCTCGCCATCACCTGGCCGCAGCAAGTCCTCGGTGAAGAACATAGCCTTGTGGTGGCGGCTTAGGTGCATGGCGATGTTAGAGAGTGGCAGGAGTGTCTGGCTCCAGAAAATGTAGTACCCTCGCAGTTAACATTGCAATTAGATCTGAGGAGACCCGAACGATGAACTTCACTTTTCATGATCTCATGTCTAGGCTCGTAAGTTGATCCGTCAGTACAACTCCACTCACGGCAAATCTTCATGGAGCCGCGTCTCGAATGGGTGTCCCTTGGATCTCATCGACCAATCTGGTCATCCGTAAACAGCTTATAAAAGACATCGCCTGAGAGTTTCGCTGCTTCAACCGAGGGATGCGAATATTCATCGCGATAGAGGATCGATCCATCTTTTGCGTAATATGTGCATTTATCAAAAGGGCAGAACACGTCAAGCAGATCAACTATCTTGACCCCGCTATCCGCAGACACTTTGTTTAGAAGCTCATCTAATTCTTTTCTTCTTTCAAGTGTTGCTTTCCGGTCGGGTATAGCGCATTTCTTATGTCCAAATGGGGAATACCACTGCTTAACTGCTGACTCGGGCTTGCAACCCGCCTCTCGCGCGAATGGATTTCCGTTCAGTATCGCCAAGGTGATTCCCCGTGCTTTAAGTTCAGTCGAGAATCGCGTGAGGCCCAGCCCCAGCAACTCTAAATTCTTGGCAATTTCGCCTGATTTTTCTTTCGGTGAAAATCCTGCCATATCATTAACCAGGAAGACAATATCGCCCGCACGTAGTTGTTTCGTTAGCCTCGGAACAGTTGAGGTCCAGTAAAAGTCATTTGCCTTGTCCCAGGTTGTCTTGTTCGGGATTTCTTTTATTGGAGAAGCACCCCAAGACGAAGTAATGGTGACAGCATATTTTCTATCCTTCACCAATCTTTCAAAAGCATGAGTAAATGCAGTGGAGAATGAGTTTCCAAGTATCAATATCCTCCTGTCTGCTTCTTCAAAGCTACCAATCGTACAGTCCTCTATCCTAATAACTTTGCCTACTTGGGAATTGTCCGAAAGAACACATTTCTCCCCCTTCCAAGACCATTCCCTGTTCTGAGCTTTCAGCGAATATGGGGCCGTCAGGGAGGATACACCTGTTGCGATAAGTTGTGGCTTAGATCCGAGGAATAAGCTGAATGGCTCCGTCTTTACATATCCAATAATCAGTGCCGCAGCGCTTGCCGGAGGTATTAGACCGACTCCGATAGTTTTCCAGCGTAACAGTGACCACTGTAGCTTCCTATACGGTGTTTCAATCCACCTATATGATCCAAGCGCTACTATAAACATTAGTCCGACCTGGATCGGCACAGACCACCAGTGAACACCAATGGTCCAACGACTAATCGAAAGTACTGACCAGTGCCACAAGTAAAGGGAATAGGAAATCAATCCTATAAAAACGACCCTGTCCAAGGTGAATACCCTGTAGGCGGCAGTCCCCTTCTTTAATGAGGCGATCAGGATTGCTGACAATACCACTATCCCAATAGTTGCTGGAACCGCTGCTGAAACTGGAAGGAACATCATACCGACCATCGCTGTTACGACCAAGAGAGGTGGCACCTGCTCCAATATTCGCTCAATTCTCGCCCGTTTCTGAAATCCGATGAAAAGCAAGCATCCTGCAGCCATCACCCAAAATCGAAAAGGCATCAAAAAATATGCTGCGGATTGATTCCGTTGATAAAAGTAACCGAATCCGACAAATGAGATAATCGTTAGTGCTCCAACCCACAAAAACAGATTTCGTGCGCCGTTTGTAGCCTGCCGCCCGAATCCCGAGAACCAGATGAGAAATGGAAACAGTAGATAAAATTGCTCCTCCACGCCAAGCGACCAAGTATGCGTGTATGGATTTAGCTCAGTCGATTGAGCGAAGTAGTCCGTTGAAGACCGATAGAGAGTTATGTTTGAAACACCCAAAAGTGATTTCCAGCCAAGTCCTAAAGCGCCGCCAGGATCTGGATTGAAGAAGGAGATCAGCAAACCGGTGACCAGGACAAAAACCACCAAGGCTGGAACCAGACGCTTTATTCGTCGCTCGTAAAATCCCGTTAGGAAATCAAGGAAGTTTTTGGACTCTCTTCCCGCCAGAGACGAAGTGATCACATACCCAGAAATTACAAAGAAGATATCCACCCCTAAATATCCGCTCGGCAGCAGATCCTTTTTGAAGTGGTTGATAATGACGGCAACCACCGCAAATGCCCTTAGTCCATCAATTTCTGGTCGATATTTCTTCAAAGAGGAGTTGAGCGCCTTGCGTGCCTCACGGCTTGCTGTCTCGGTCATGCCCTTCGGTGGAGGGTCTGGTACTCTACCTTGCATCATGAATGTTGTTTGGGATTATACCCGCAAGAAGATCCTCCAGCCTTAGCTGGCTTGGCACAGAGGGCCTCAAGGCCAGCGTGCCATCCATCACTGCAAAGTTGACCTTGGTACAAGCCCCCAAGCCAATCTCCTCCGCAAAGCCGCGGGAAATCCTCCCACCAAGGCAGTCTACCCACTCTAAAACCTTAGTCTGCATGCCCAAGTTACGACTAGCCGCTGACTATACCAACCTTTGTCTCGGCAGCCTGTGCCCCATCTCTCT
>JBJTHM010000064.1:0-3449 GCA_046094465.1 Rhodoluna sp.
GTCTGGAAATACACTTCCAACAAATTCAAAGCGAGCCTTGAAGCTCTTAGGGTTTTGATAGACCCCCATTTCGAGGTTTTCTTCAATTGTCAGGCTTGGGAAAACGTTGTTTGTCTGAGGGACAAAAGCAACTCCTTTGGAGACCAATTTATTGGCTTTGAGGCCCGTTATCTCTTCTCCCTTTAGAAAAACCTGTCCAGATCGAATATTCACCTGGCCGAAGATTGCCTTGAGCAGAGTGGACTTACCGGCACCGTTTGGTCCGATTATTCCAATGAGTTCTCCCTGGTTGGCAACTATGGAGCAATCATTCAAAATATTCACACCGGGGAGATAACCGGCAACCAGGTTCTTGACCTCAACTACTGCGTTGCTCATTTTCCAGCCTTCTTTGTCGAACCGAGGTCGCTATCGTGGTGCGCTCCGAGGTATGCATCGATAACTGCTGGGTTTTTCATAACATCTTTAGGGGGCCCTTCAGCAACAATCTTTCCTTCGGCCATAACAATTACCCAGTCGCTGATGTGTCTGACCATATGCATATCGTGCTCAACAAACAGAACAGTCATGCCCTCTTTCTTAAGATCAATGATGTGATCGAGTAGCGACTGAGTCAAAGCGGGGTTCACACCAGCCATTGGTTCATCGAGCATGATGAGAGTTGGTTTAGTCATAAGCGCTCTAGCCATTTCTAGAAGCTTTCTTTGACCACCGGAGAGGCTGGCAGCAAAGTCATCTTTCTTGGCATCAAGTTTGAATCTAACTAGAAGCTCAGTTGCAGTTTCAGTGATTACCTGCTCCTGCTTTTTCCAAACTGAGCGGAACATCGCAGCCAGCGGGTTTTCGCCTTTTTGATTCTGATAACCAAGGCGCATGTTCTCCATCACCGTCAGAAGGGATAGCGCCTTGGTCAACTGGAAGGTTCGCACCATACCGAGTCTTGCAACCTTGTATGAGGGGATACCAGCTAACTGCTTCCCGTTGAAAACCCAAGTGCCACTGTTTGGTTTATCAAAGCCGGTAAGGAGGTTAAAGAAGGTTGTCTTTCCCGCACCGTTTGGCCCAATCAACGCTGTGATTTGACCTCGAGGAATCTCCAGGTGCTTCACATCCACAGCAGTTAAACCACCGAACTGGCGGAGAACATTATCGGCAACCAGAATCGGATCAACCTTGGCACAGCCTGGCTCTATTTTCCCTTTAGCAATTTCATTAGGCATTGAAGTAGAGCTCCTTCTTGTTGCCGAAAATACCCTGTGGTCTAAAGATCACCAGAAGCATTAATCCAAGGCCCACCAGCATAAATCGGATTCCACCGATTTGATTCTGGCTTATGAAGGTAATCACACCGCTTTCTACTCCAGCGCTGAGTAAACCATCGGTTAGTGATAAGAGCACCCAGAAAATCATGGAACCAATAATTGGTCCAAGCACTGTGGCTGCACCTCCCAAGAGCAAGATTGTCCAGATAAAAAATGTAAGACCGGTTCCGAAGTTACCTGGTTGAACTGCTCTCGGGAGAACGAAGACTATACCTGCAAGAGTTCCAAGCATTCCACCGATAACGAGCGACTGCATCTTGTATGAGTAAACGTTTTTACCCAAAGACCTAACCGCATCCTCATCCTCACGAATACCTTTGATAACACGTCCCCATGGGCTTCTGATCATTTTTGCAACAAAGAGCGCAGCGAGGATGACCAGAGTCCATGCCACAACTCTGACCCAGAGACCTTTTTCATCGAACTGCCAAGCCCAGAAACCATACTGGCCGGCAGGGAAAGGATTGATTGCATAAAAGTCTCTTGCAAATCCACTAAGGCCCTGTGGTCCACCGGTTACATCGTTCAGACCTGTTGTTGAAACAATGAAACGCATAATTTCAGCAGCCGCGATAGTCACTATCGCAAGGTAATCAGATCGCAATCGAAGCGTTGGGATACCGAGAATAAATGAAAGCAAAATCGATGCGGCAAATGAAATCAAAATCGCTGGGACTAAACCAAGCCCAGCAAGAGTTGACATAGCAAAGGCGTATGCACCGACCAGCATGTATGCGGCCTGACCAAAATTAAGTAATCCGGTGAAGCCGAAGTGCATAGCCAGACCAATTGCAGCAAGAGCGTAGGCCGCAGTCATTGGGGTGATTAGTTCCCCAAGGGCATTAGTTAGTATCTGATCCATCTTTAGCCAATCCTTTGCTTACGACCGAGAACACCCTGAGGTCTAAATAGCAACACCAGGATTAGAACGATTAGTGCTCCAGCAAATTTCAAATCAGGTGGAATTACCAGGGTGCTCAACTCCACGAACATTCCAACAATCAAAGCTCCAACAGCGGCTCCAAATGCTGTTCCCAGTCCGCCCAGCGTCACAGCAGCAAACAGCAGGAGCAGAATCGAAAACCCGGTGTCCCAGGAGGCTTGGAAATAAAGACCAATGAACACACCTGATAAGCCAGTGAGTGCAGATGCAACTATCCAGACAATTCTGATGATTCGCTCTACATCAATACCTGTTGAAGCTGCTAATGCTGAGTTATCGGAAACTGCTCGAGTTGCCTTACCGACTCTGGTTCTAGTGAGGAACCAAGCAAAACCCAGAAGAGCTATCACTGCGATGCCAGCGCAGATTACGTTGATAGCGGGCATTAGGACACCAAAGATGTTCCAGGTTGCACCTTGAGATAGCACCTTGGTGTCACCACCATAAACCAGTTGTAGGAAATAGCGAACAACGATGGAAAGACCAATTGAAACGATCATCATTTGGGTAATTCCAATTCGCTTTTTACGAAGTGGTCGCCAGAGAGCTGCATCCTGAACGTAACCGAATGCCGTCACGATTACCGTGGCGATTAGGGCAGAAAGAACTATATCCAGACCCATGACTCGGTTGAAGGTAAACATCGTCAATGCTCCGATGGTTACCATCTCACCGTGAGCAAAGTTACTCAAGCCTGTTGTTCCATATATAAGTGACAGCCCAATAGCTGCCATGGCTAGCAGAATTCCAAAATTCAATCCAGCAAAGATTCTGCTTAGTAAAACATTTGTCGTTGGCGTAGGCGTAACAGTGCCATCATCTATTTCCACCAGAGGGAAGATTGCAACAACTGTATTTACCTTGTCAATCACTACGGTTCTAATGTTTTCAAAACCGGGCTTAAGTTTTGCTCCTTCAGGTAATGTACTTAGATCCAAAGTGACTGTGTATGTTCCCTTAGTCGGGACCTTTACTTCCCATTTACCCCTGGCATTTGTCACACTTTTACCAGTGAAGCCTTCCCCTTCAACATTCACAACAGCACCCTCAACTGGGTTAGCCGATCCTTGACGAATCGTGCCCTGAATTGAATATTGGGAGGTGATGTCCTGACTTGGTTGTGAATTTAGGGCAAGCGCTGACGGTGCGACAAAAACTGTTGAGACGAGCATGAGACAAGCGCC
>JBJTHM010000065.1:0-3743 GCA_046094465.1 Rhodoluna sp.
AGTTGGGTGATCAATAGCAGTAATGGCCATAGATAGAGTGGATTCGAATGGTGAACACCTAACCGCCAAGTCTTTACGAAGGTTCTGGCCAGCAGTGTCACAAAGAGAATCAGACCGACTGCGCCTAATTGCAGCAAGATGTCTAGGTAAGCATTGTGGGCCTGGTAGTAGTTTTCTCCGTTGATTACCACCAAGCCTTCGTAAGGCTTGACTCCGGGGACCCAAACTCCAGTGAAGCCCCATCCTTCAAATGGCCGTTGAGTTATCAAAGAATAGACTCTGCGCCATATCTCAGAGCGATGAGTCATGTCGGGGCTTTTGCCCAGAAACTCAAAAACAGGTCTTCTAAAAACAAGGACAAAGAACACGGCAACGCCGGCTAAACTCCAGGCGTAGCGATAGTAGCGATGACGAGTTGGCCTATCTTTACCTTCGGCTAGAAGCGAAACCGTTGCAGCTAAGACAACGGCAATGCTTGCAAAGATTATTCCGGCTGACTTAGCAACGACAATCATCGAAACTGATGCCACCAGGCTTGTGATAGAAAGCCAGCGGCGATCTTTTCTGATTGCAATTTCAATGGCGAAGGTTATTACTCCCATCAAGGCCCAAGCAGCAACTAAATTGGCATTACCGAGCAAGCCTTGAATTCTGCCTCCGTCAAATAAATGTCCAGCTCGCTCGACAGCACTTCTCCACTGAATTTCATCTTGAGGGATTAGTGCAGCCAGTGATCCCTTGAATAAAGAAGCTATTAACTCGACCACAAAAGACCCGAAGATTATGACCCTTATTGCGTTTGCAAACATGGCATGAATTTGCCGCCAGCTAAAAACTGCGCAGAAGAATAGTGCGAGTATGGTCACTGAAATCTGGATGGCAAAGCCACTTACTGTATCGGATGCATATGCGGACCATGGGGCGCTACCAATCATTAGTGCAAGTAGAAGCACAAACTCGATTGGTATGGACTTGAAAACTCTTTTCCAGTCGGCTCTAATTAAATACAGTATTGCTCCAGTTAGAGTCACCAGGGCTAATGAAAGCCAAACAATCCAGACCAGCGATGCTCTGATGTAGTCCTCTGCGAAAAAGCTGTCACCAGCGATTAGGGTGAACAGCGCTAGGTAGCCAACTATTTGTGGCATTAGACCTATTTGCGGAAAGATTATTTTTTTCATCAGTTTTTCAAGTCTAGACTTCTAGGCAACCGCTGAAAAGCATGGGTTGACTAGGCTAATAGCGTGCTAGTCAAAATTACAAATAAAGCCCTTGATTATGCTTGGGGATCGAAGAATCTGATCAGTGATTATTTCGGCATCCCTGCTACGGGCAAGCCCATGGCAGAAATCTGGTTTGGCACACATGATGGGTCTCCGACAGAAGTAGTAGGGGAGGGAAAAAATCTCTATGAGTTACTCAGTGAGCAAAGAACTGAGGCTCGGCTACCTTACCTGCTAAAGATTTTGGCCGCTGAAGCACCCCTATCGATACAGGCTCACCCGAATCCAGCCCAGGCTGTTGAAGGTTTCGACCGAGAAAACTCTCTCGGCATCGCCCTGGATGCGACAAATCGTAACTACAAAGATGACCGGGCAAAGCCAGAACTCATCGCAGCGCTGAGTGAAACTTTTGATGCGCTGGTTGGTTTTGCTGATACCCGAGTAGTCATCGAAAGATTCCAGGAGATACAGGATATCGCCCCCGATTCTCTAGTTGCTCAGCAACTGGGTATCTGGATTGATGAACTTTCAAAACCTGATGGTATAAGAAGAGTTTTTCTCGAAATACTAACTAAAGATTCAGTGACCAAAGAATTTGTTGCCGAGCTAGTTGATTTAGCTGAGCAATGTCCAAACCTAGTGGATTTAGTTTCGCACCTGAATTCTTATCATGAGAACGACAGGGGAATTATTGCGTCCCTTCTGATGAACCGACTGACGCTCGCTCAGGGAGAAGCTGTTTTCGTTCCCGCCGGCTCACCGCACGCTTATCTTTCTGGATTGGGTGTGGAGGTAATGCTAGCTAGCGATAACGTCCTTCGTGGTGGGCTGACTCCAAAGCACATTGACATCGAAGAGCTATCCAGAGTATTGGTTTTTGAATCAACCCCTGCCGAGTTGGTCAAGCAGACCGTGTTAGCGAACGGTTTGAAGAAATTTGAGATGCCAACTCCGGAATTTACTTTTTACTCGGTAGCAGTAAGCCCAACAAACTTACTGGTCGATCTAAATCTGCCAGGGGATGCAATTTTGCTCTGCGTCTCAGGTTCTTTGGCGATTTCGACCAGTAAAGAGGAACGAGCAGTGCTAGAAATGGGCGAAGCAGCCTTCGTTTCTGGGGATGCTAGAACCTTTAGCGTCGCTGGTTCGGGTTTTGGGTACCTAGTAGTTAGCGCTGAGTAGCGATAAAGGCGCTTTCGATAATATCTCTGAGGTTGAACTGGGCCTTCCAACCAAGCACCTCTTGGATTCTTGTCACATCAGCGGCCAGAGCGGCTGGGTCGCCGGGACGCCGGTCGGTTAGTTCGACAGCGAAATCCTCACCGAGCACTTCTTTCATTATTTGGATTACCTCCAGAACGGAAGATCCCTTGCCGGTGCCGACATTAAAGACCATGTGTTCGCGAACATCTCTATCCAAATAGTCCAGCGCTGCGACGTGAGAATCAGCTAAGTCAGAAACGTGCACGTAATCCCTCACACAGCTTCCGTCTTTGGTTGGCCAGTCAGATCCGAAAACCTGCACGGCTCGTTTATTCGCGATGGCATCTAGAGCAATTGGGATTAGATTGGCAATTGAGGTATCGGCGAGTTCGGCAGAACCCGTGCCAGCAACATTGAAATATCTGAGCGCTACTGCATCTAGACCCCAGGCTTTTTCTGCGTTACTAATTAGCCACTCACCAATAAGTTTTGTTTCACCGTAGGGGTTGATTGGTTGGCACGGATAATCTTCCGTGACCTGAGCTATGTCAGGCGATCCGTAGGCGGCTGCACTGGATGAAAAAACCAAACGATTTACTCCAGCTAACTTCATCGCTTCCAAAAGATTGATCACCGAGACTACATTTTGCTGGTAGTAGTACTCTGGCCTGGCAACTGATTCGGCAACAGACTTGCGAGCTGCAAGATGAATCACTCCGTTAATTTTTTGATCTTTTAGGATCTGGCTTAGTTTTTCTGTAGCGTTGTCTGCGGCTAAATCTAGCTCGACCAGTTCTACGTCCTTTACTCTCGCCCGAAGCCCGAGGCTCATGTCATCTAGGGCTATGGCATCGCGAGCAGATGCTTTTAGAGCGCGAATAACGTGCGACCCAATATATCCGGCTCCACCGGTGACTAGAATCCTCATAAAGGCAAGATTATCTTCGAAGCGAGCAATAAAACCTCCCAAAAACGTTCTGTTTCGCCTTGATAACGGTTTCAAATAACTTCAGTCTCAACTTGACATGACACGAGTTACGTTGATGTAATTACAACGGTGCAATCCACTTAGGTTGCCTTGTGTTTTTTGAGAGGAAGTCAGATGGGTCTGAATGATGATCGACAGGGAGTTCCAGATGACTGGTTTATCGACCCCGTTCTCAGACAGCTATTTATAGACGACTCAAACTCAGACACCAATCCGCTAGCTTGGCAAAGAGACGCAATTTGTTCCCAGACAGATCCTGAGGCTTTTTTCCCAGAAAAAGGCGGGTCTACTCGAGATGCTAAGCGAATCTGTTCAGGCTGTGACGTAAA
>JBJTHM010000066.1:0-4335 GCA_046094465.1 Rhodoluna sp.
CTTTGAAGGTTCTTAGAATCGATGAAGTTGCATATACCCTTACCGGTGGCGACACCATCAAGCTGCCAACTGGAACCGAGTCTGTCTATGTTGATGCTAGACCTACTGACCCTAAGGCAACAGTCACCATTACTGGTGATAAAGGCTTCAAAGAGGGCAACAACACCTTGACTATCGAAGTTGTTGGCTCGGACAAAAAGAGCAGCGCTACCTACAAACTTACTTTGGTGCAGCCTAAGCTCGAAGGTTGGTGTCAGACTAACGCAGATTTGATCAAGCAGGTTGAAACTGCTTATCAGGACGAGCTTATCTACATGATGCCCGGCTACGCCGAGCTTGATAAGTATGCCGGTGACATTCGTGCTCACCAAGACTGCTTCAGTGCAGCTCTTGTGAAAGAGATTGACACTAACTACTAAAACTTAGTGAGCAAAGTTTAGAGGCTGTCAGTTTCGACTGGCAGCCTCTACAACATTTCGAACCAACATCGCTCTAGTCATCGGCCCAACTCCGCCAGGATTTGGTGAAACAAAACCAGCAACTTCCAAAACCTCAGGGGCAACATCCCCAACTAGCACTGGACCATTCTCAGTTTCAACTCTTGTAATTCCAACATCTAACACCGCTGCATCAGGCTTTATCCATTCGGCTTCAACAAAGTGCTTTACTCCAATTGCGGCAACCACAATATCCGACTGCTTGACTAACTTTTCGATGTTCCTAGTCCCGGAGTGAGCCAGCGTAACGGTTGCATCGATTCCCTTCTTGCTCAGCAAAAGACCAAGTGGCCGACCAACCGTGACGCCTCTACCGATGATGGCAACCTCTGCACCAGCAAGCGGAACATCGTAGCGCTTGAGCAACTCGACTATTCCTGCTGGAGTGCAGGGAAGAGGTGAATCTATTTCTGCCGATCCAGCTAAAACAAGTTTTCCTAAATTTACTGGGTGCAAACCGTCGGCATCTTTGGCTGGATCAATCAGTTCGAGCATTTCATTGGTATCAAGCCCAAGTGGAAGCGGTAATTGCACTATAAAGCCAGTGACATCGGAAGCTTCATTCAAATCTCTAATAGCCGCCCGAACATCATTTGCTGATGCCGTCGCAGGAAGATCAATTCGTATCGAGTTGACTCCAACCTGAGCACAGTCACGATGCTTTCCGGCTACGTAACTGTGTGAGCCTGGATCATCGCCAACTAGCAAAGTTCCCAGTCCTGGGTTTATCCCCCGTGATTTGAGTCCAATCACCCTAGTGGCAAGTTCTGCTTTTATTTGATTTCCAATTGCTTTGCCGTCAAGTATTTTTGCTACCAAAGTCTTACCAGTTCTCTAGTCCACTGTATAGGGGGAAACTCTCGGTTAGTTTTTGAACCCTAGCTCTTAAATTAGCGATGTCTGGGTTCGGCATAAGCACGTGGGCAATAATGTCCGCAACTTCACTGAATTCAGCATCATCAAATCCACGAGTCGACAGAGCAGGTGTTCCAATGCGAACTCCAGATGTCACAAGAGCTGGTCTAGGGTCATTAGGCACTGAGTTTCTATTCACTGTGATTCCAACTTCGTGCAGCAGATCTTCAGCACTCTTACCATCAATTGGGGAATTGCGCAGGTCGACTAGAACTAGGTGAACTTCAGTTCCACCGGTAAGCACATCAACCCCGTTGGCCATCACATCCGGTTGGGTTAGTCGATCTGCAATCAATTGCGCTCCCCTGATGGTTCGCTTTTGACGTTCAATAAACTCTTCACCCATGGCAGCTTTGAAAGCAACTGCCTTGGCGGCAACCACATGCATTAGTGGGCCACCCTGCTGTCCCGGGAAAACGCTAGAGTCAATTTTCTTAGCAAGTTCTGCCTTGCAGAGAATTAGACCTGATCTTGGTCCGGCCAGTGTCTTGTGCACGGTAGTCGAGACAACATCCGCATATGGCACTGGATTCGGGTGCACCTTGGCGGCAACCAGTCCGGCAAAGTGGGCCATGTCCACCCAGAGTTTTGCGCCAACTTCATCGGCAATTTTTCTAAACTCAGCAAAATCTAAATGACGGGAGTATGCTGACCAACCAGCGATTAGAACAGCAGGCTTTACCTCGTGAGCTCTTTGACGAACAATATCCATGTCAATCAAAAACGTGTCCGGGTTTAAGCCATAGGCATGAGCCTCATACATTTTTCCCGAGAAGTTCAGCTTCATACCGTGCGTTAGATGCCCGCCGTGAGCTAGCTCCAGCCCCAAGATTCGATCGCCTGGATTTGCAAGGGCCATTAAAACCGCGGCGTTAGCGCTTGCACCAGAGTGCGGTTGGACGTTGGCGTGCTCCGCACCAAATAGTTCTTTTGCGCGATCGCGGGCTAGATTCTCAGCAATGTCAACTGCCTCACAGCCGCCGTAGTATCGCCTACCTGGATAACCTTCGGCATACTTGTTGGTTAGCACTGAGCCCTGAGCTTCAAGCACCGATCTAGAGACAAAATTTTCGCTAGCAATCATCTCAAGAAAATTTCTTTGCCTATCTAACTCAGCCTGAAGGACAGCCGCAATTTCCGGATCGGTCTCGGTTATTGGGCTGTTAAAACTAGAGGGCAGTTTTGTCATTTGGGAACTCCTTAGTTAAGGTTTAGCACTTTTGGCCCAGGCGCACGACCAAATACCTTCGCTCCCTGATGGAAATCCATCTTTAGCGCCAGTTGCGATAGTCCCAGTTTAGCCCAGCAACCAAGGGCTAACCTTACGGTCACAATTTAGACACTCCCCAGACTCCTTTCACCAAGCAGCATCAAATGCTTTGTAGTATTCATAACACAGGGAAAGTGATGCAAATTGACAACAATTGGGTGGGTTGGTGTGGGCATGATTGCCTGCGGTCTTGCTTTGACAGTTTTAGTTCTGTGGCGGGCTGCAAAATATCGTAATCAGCGAAAGACCAACAAAAGAGATCTGGAAATCTAGCCCAAGAGGTGGGCCCTCGAAAGGACCCACCCCGACTTTTCTAGTGGCGACCCGCTCGTTTTCTTCTAGAGGCAAGAATTAGGAATCCTGCGGCTAGAACTAAGAGCGTGATCCCGAGGGTGTAGTCAGCACCCTTGGATTCTGATTTTCTCGGCAGAACCTTGCCTGGTTTTACCTCCGCCGGAGCCACTGGCTCCGGAACCCTGGCATCCTCGACTCGGTTGGGCTTTGGCTGAGCTTTTACCTCCTGTTTTGTCGGATTACTGCTCTGTTTATCCGGGGCGGGATCAACGATTGCACCTGAACCGCCTCCGGTCGGAGCAGTAACAGTCTGATTCACCACTTCATCAGGAGTAATTGTGCTCACATTGGATGCAAGTGCAGTTGTTGGGCCATAGTTTCCAGCGAGGTCCGTCACGGCATTTGCCGAAAGTGTCACCTGAGTAGTTCCAACCGAACAGTTGTTTAGTGCAATCTGCCAACCAAGAGAAGGTCGCAGCACCGTGTAATTCATCTGACAACCTGTAGCGGTTCCAGAAACTACGAACTTAGCTGAGGTCATACCTGACACCGGCTCTTCGCTGTCATAAACCCAGGTTGGTGTTCCGCCAACACCTGGAGCTGTCACATCGAAGACATAGAACCTAGGTGCTGTGGTGTCGATTTTCGTCACCGGTGTTTGGTTAGTCAAACTAGGTCCGATGTTACCCGCTGGGTCAACCACCGAAAGTGGATTCAAAACCAGACCAGCTAAATTACCATCAAGACATCCAGCGATTGTAATCACATAGTCAGTTCCCGATCCAGTCATTGATTGTATGGAACATCCGGAACCCTTGATTACCCAGTCAGTGGTATCACCAACAAGTCCGGTAACCGATTCGGTAAAGACAGCTTTGTAGACAACCAGATCGTTGGTGCTTGGTTGCTTCACGAGTGAATTCAACTCCGGAAGCGTTCGGTCGAGAGTAATAGTGTTGGTTTGCACTGCACGAACTGGGCCTAAGGCATTTCCATTCACGCTGTCTGCTTTGAGGCTCAAAGCTAACGTGCCATCAGCGCAACCCGAAACTGTAATCGCATAGGATGCTCCTGAACCAGTCACCTGAGAGACATAACAACCTGTTGCGCTGCCGGCAAAGGTGAAATCATCCGCTGTGAGACCGGTAACCGATTGACCAAAGGTCAAATTAAATACTGGGGTCGAAGCTTTGCTGGGTGAAACCGGAGTTGTGAAGGATGAAACTACCGGACCGAAGTTGTATGTGATGGTCGCCAGTCCATCGCCTGATTGAAATGCGGTGTAGTAGGTTACCGATTGCAATTTGGTGGAGTTCATGTAGCTAGAACCTGAGCCACCACCGCCACCGTCTAGGCCGT
>JBJTHM010000067.1:0-3966 GCA_046094465.1 Rhodoluna sp.
GCAGTAACAGTAATAGTCACAGTATTCAAGCCAGGAACCAAAACATCCTCACCCGAAACAACAACCGTAGCCTTAGCACTATTAGCAGAAGCAACAACCACAACCGAAGAAGTACCAAACGGCTTAGAAACAACCGAAGTCAAATCCGGAAGCGCAACACCATCAACAGTCACACCCAACAACGAATTATCAGTCGAAGCAGAAGGAACAGTAACAACAATCACATACGACTTAGTAGAAACACCATCAGCCGCAGTAACAGTAACCGTCACATCATTAGCACCAAGCTGCAAACCAGAATTACCAAACACCTGATAAGTAGCCTCAGGATCACTAGTCACAGCACTAACCTCAACCGAAGTAGCACCAAAACCAACAGTCAAAGCCTTCGAAACAGAAACCTCAGTGTTATCAGCCAAAATCGAAGAAACACCAGTATTAGAAGACTTAGCAACATTCACAGTAAAGGTGTAACTAGCCGCAGCACCAGACTCAGCAGTAACAGTAATAGTCACAGTATTCAAGCCAGGAACCAAAACATCCTCACCCGAAACAACAACCGTAGCCTTAGCACTATTAGCAGAAGCAACAACCACAACCGAAGAAGTACCAAACGGCCTAGAAACAACCGAAGTCAAATCCGGAAGCGCAACACCATCAACAGTCACACCCAACAACGAATTATCAGTCGAAGGCGCTTCGACATTTATTGTCAGAACTGTCTCTGCTGTTGAACCGTCCTGGGCGGTAACGGTTATAGTCTTCGAGTTTGATCCGGTTGAAACGCTAGTGCCTCCCGAAACTGTATAACTAGCAAATTGGCTCACCAAAGAGACAACAACATTCGCGGTCTTAGTTCCAGCTGTTAGTGAGACAGTATTGTCTGTCACTGCTAAACCATTTACAGTGATGCCGGAAATAGTCTTCACTGATGAAGCTGCCAAAACCTTCAGCGTAACTGAGTAATCCTGGTAAGCCCCAGACTGCGCAGTAACACGAACAGTAAGGGTGTTGTTTCCAGTTGTTAGTGCAGATCCACCAGTAACAGTCGTTGTAGAAGTTGTTGCAGTGGCCGTTGTTTCAACAGAAACTTCCGTCGTACCATAGGCCAGCTCAATAACGTCGCCAGATAAGGCAGATGAACCGTTGATCTTTAGTGAAGCTAGTGAAGTATTTGAGTTTGGCGAGGCCACTACGACCTTGAAGCCATAGTCCTTATAACTTCCATCTTCTGCCGTGACTCGAATGTTCAGGTTGTTACTGCCGACACTCAATCCAGTGTCTCCGGTTACCGCTACGGTTGCGTATCCACTTGTTGCTACAGCGGCAACTACAACCTTAGAGGTTCCAAATGGCACGGCGTACTCGCTGCTACCATCTTCGGCAACATTGAAACTGTTGTCATCGATCTTGACTGAAGACAGTGATGTGTCGCTAGAAGGAGCTGTAACAACAACGGTGACTTTGTAAACCTTCACTGTTCCATCATCAGCCGTTACAGTCACGCTAACTTCGTTGTCGCCAGTTACAAGCCCTGTGTTTCCAGATACAACTGCTGTGGCATACACGTCATTAGGTACGGCCTCCACTGAAACTGTTGTTCTACCGAGGGCAATTCTTACTGAGCCACCGTCTGAAACGGTCTTACCATCAACCTTGAAAGTTTTCAGGGTTACGTCATTGGAGAAAGTTGGGCCAGAAACAACAACGGTAACTGTGTAAGTTCTCTTTGCAACACCATTTGCAGCAGTAACCTCAGCCTTTAGCGTGTTGTTGCCAACTGACAAACCGGTTGAACCTGTTATCTCCACGACAGCGTTAGGGTCGGCAGAATCTGCAATTACAGTTACAGAAGTGGTTCCATGTGCAACTGTTACGATACCGCCATCAATTACGTCTTCGCCGTTGACAGAGAATACCGAAAGGCTTGCATCGTCATTCTGCGCCACGACAAGAGTTACTGTGTACACCCTTACAGTTGTTCCATCTGCAGCAGTAACGGTTACGGTTAGTGAACTAGTGCCTGTTCCAAAATCCTTGTTTCCAGCAACGACAAGGGTAGCTTCAGGATCCGATGCTTCCGCTATTACCTCAACTTCACTGGTTCCGTAATCTAAGTTCAGAGTGGCCCCATCTTCAACGTCGTCACCATTGATAGCAAACACCGAAAGAGTCGCATCATCGTTTTCGGCTACACGTAGAGTAACCGAATAGGTTTGCGTGGTGCTGTTATCGGCTGCTGTGACAATCACCTGAAGGGTATTGTTTCCAGTCTCAAGACCTGAATCACCCGAGATAACTACCGTAGCTTCGACATCAGTTGGTTCAGCGATTACTTCCACCTCGGTGGTTCCGAAGGCTAGGTTTACCGTCTGGCCGTTCGCAACATCGTCACCATTAACAGTAAAAACTCCCAGGCTGGCGTCATCGTTAGCGCCGACATTTACCGTAACCGTGTAAGTCTCGGTTGTAACATCATCTGCAGCAGTAACCACTACTGAAAGGGTGTTTGACCCGTTCTCTAGGTTTGTGTCTCCGCTAATGTCAACAGTCGCATCAACGTTTGTTGGGATCGCCACAACATCAACTGAATCAGTTCCGTAATCAACGTTTACTTCTGAACCGTTAGTGACTGAAGTGCCATCAACTGTGAAGGTGCTCAGACTGGTGTCCTGATCACCACTGACTGCGTAGGCCGCAGTAGCAAAGTTACCCACTCCGGTTGATGGCAGCAGCACCATCAACAAAGCGGATAGGATTGCTCCTGCCCTGACGACCTTTGAGTTCAGGCTATTTATAGTCATAGTTGTCTTCTTCATTTTCTATCTAGTTCCCCACGTTGATGGTCACTGTATAAGTTGTTGAGTCTCCACTGAGCGCAGTGACCACAACTGTAAGAGTATTTGCGCCTGCTATCAAACCAGACCGTCCGGAGATGCTAACCGAAGCAGTTGGGTCGTTAGGTATTGCTGATACTCGAACACGTGTAGTTCCGGCAACTACGCTGACGGAAGAACCGTTGGTCACTGACGTGCCATTTACATCGAAGCTGCTCAGTGATGTGTCGCTGGCAGGAGCTGCTACAACCACAGTCACACTGTAGGTTGTGCTCGCACCGCTAGGAGCGGTTACCACAACACTCAAGGTGTTGTTACCTGTTATCAGACCGGTGTTTCCACTGATTACAAATCGAGCAACGTCTGAATCTAGAACTGGCAGCACTGAGACACGGACGGTTCCTGCAGGAACATTTACAGTGCCTCCGGCAGCCACTAATTCTCCAGCAACTGTCAACGAGGTAAGTCCAGTATTAGAAGAGAGAGCCCTGACTCGAACAGTTCTGTCGTAATTCTGAACAGTTCCATCTTCAGCTGTAACCGTAAATCTAACAGTGTTGTCGCTACCAGTAACAAGACCAGAGGTTCCAGTGATGGAAAGAGTGGCTTTCGCATCTTCGGCAACTGCAGTAGCTGTAACGGCTGTCACACCAGCAGGCAACTCGACGATGGTACCAGAGCTAGCAACATCCACACCATTGATGGTCCAGGTGCCAGCCGTAGTTGAGATGTTGGCATTACTACTTCTAACAGGAACAAATACCTTGACCGAGTAGTTCTTGACATCATCATTAGCCGCGGTGACCCTAAGTGTTAGGTTGTTTAGGCCTCCCACTAGTAAGTTATTGCCGATTGCTTCAACTCGAGCTCCAGAATCCGTAGCTTCAGCTTCTACGTTCACAGACTTGGCACCGAATCCAAGCTCTACTGTTGCGCCTTCGGTATAGGCCGATCCATTTACCTTGAATGACTTCAATGAAGTGTCACTAGACAAAGCAGTCACAGTAACAGCAACCAAATAAGTCTTCGAAGAACCATCAGGAGCAGTCACAACAACCGAAACAGAATTCAAACCAGAAACCAACGAAGTACCAGAAACCACAACAGTAGCCTCAGGATCCGCAGCAAC
>JBJTHM010000068.1:0-7296 GCA_046094465.1 Rhodoluna sp.
AGCCACCACCCTGCTCTGGTACTCAAGAGGTGCAGTTCAGTTTGGAAGTCGTGGTCTGAACAGGTTAGTAACAATTCTTTTGATCCCATTTGGACTTCTAACCATCTTGATTGGAATTCTTGTCACCGGTGCAGGTCCACACGCTGGCGACGCTGACACTCCACGAAATGGCTTAGACATAGATTTGTTTTCCCACCTTCACTCGTATCCTGCTTACCTCACGCTCGGGCTTGCCTTTGTTCTCGTCTTATTAGCAAAACGAGACAAGCAACCACTTGCAAGCGTCACATTCCTGTTGGGTACGCTGATTGCTCAAGCAGCTATTGGTGTTATTCAAACTCGACTCGGACTGCCAATTGAGTTGGTTGGACTTCATATGCTTGGAGCTTCGATGTTAGCTGCACTGCTGACCTGGCAATTCCTGATTAGAGGTCTAGGGGCTAGATTATGAGTGTCATCTTCTGGTTCAGAAAAGATCTGCGCCTTGCCGATAACGAGGCATTAGCTGAGGCAGTGAAGTTTTCAACCCAAGATAACTCAGCAGAGGTGATTGCTTGCGTGAGTTTTTCAAAGCAGGCTTTCGAACTTCTCGAAGGAATAAGACAGCACAGCTTGGTCGAGTCCATTAAAGCCCTAGATCAAAGCATCAATGGCAAACTAAACGTTTTCGAAGCAAAATCAAGTGCTGATTTCGGGGAGAAACTTGTAGCCATTGCCGAGAAGAAGAAATGCTCGGTTGTCTACGCTATGAAATCTTTTGATCCAGAAGGAATCAGGCAACAACAAGCAGTCTCAAAAGTGCTCAAGCAATCAAAGATTGAACTGAGACTTGTTGGATCGGGATATGCCGTTGAACCTGGAACCGTTCAAAAGCCCGATGGAACTAACTATCGGGTGTACACCCCTTTCTACAAATCGTGGGTTCAGTTGGCAAATAGCACGCCAATCAAACTGCCGCGTGTTGATATCAAATGGATCAAGACAACAGAGTCAATCGCAATTCCAAAGCCATCAAAGCCAAGTCCAATAAAAATAATTGCCGGTGAGGCTTTTGCTCTTCGTACCTTGGCTCGCTTTAAAAAACGTGCGCTCAAGGATTACGACCAGATGCGCAATCGGGCAGATATTTCCGGAACTTCCCATCTCTCGCATGCTTTAGCCCACGGAGAAATTCATCCTAGAACTATTCTTCACGGACTGGGTGAAAGTTCAGGCGAAGAGGTTTTCCGGAAAGAAATCGCGTGGCGAGAGTTTTATGCGGACGTATTGCACCACTATCCGCACACTGTCACCGATTACTATGAGCCTAAGTTCAAGTTGCTTAGATACGACACTGGCAAGCTAGCTGAAAAGAGATTCGAAGCCTGGTGTCAGGGTAAAACTGGATACCCGATGGTTGATGCTGGCATGCGACAGTTGGTTTCTACCGGTTGGATGCATAACCGAGTGAGAATGATTGTTGCTTCATTTCTGGTTAAGGATCTCCACATTGAGTGGACTCGAGGAGCTGCATTCTTTGAAGCGCATCTATCTGATTTTGATCCAGCGTCAAATTCCCACGGCTGGCAGTGGACTGCTGGCTGTGGAACAGATGCCTCACCGTATTACCGGATTTTCAATCCGATTCTCCAAGGGTTGAAGTTCGATCCAGAAGGCGAATACGTCAGAAAATATATTCCTGAGCTTTCTCATCTTGAAGGTGCGCTCGTTCATGAACCATGGGAAGTTTTTGATGGATACAACGCAGGTTATGTCGAACGAATTGTCGATCACAACGAAGAGCGCAATGAGTCACTTGCTCGCTTAGAAGAGCTTAAGGACTCTAATAAATAGCAAAGAAAAACAGCGGATCAATTCCGACGGCAATAAAAAGTGCTGTTAGGTAACTTATTGAAAAATGGAACAGGCGCATCGGATTTCTAATCTCCCCCAGTTTGGCTTGCTTTAGCAAGGAGTGCGCTTCGAGGATAAACCAGGCACCTCCCAGGGTGGCAACCGCTAAATAAATCCATCCCATCGGAGCAACAGGAACTAAAACAAGTGATATTGCCACCATGGCATAGCTATAGAGAACTATTTGCTTGCCAACTTCAACTGGTTCTTTGACAACTGGAAGCATCGGAACCCCAGCAGCTTCATAGTCCGAGCGGTATTTCATAGAAAGTGGCCAGTAGTGAGGTGGAGTCCAGATAAAAATAATCAGAAAGAGAATCAGCGCTGACCAAGTAATGGAGTTGGTCACCGAGCTAAAACCGATTAGCACTGGAACTGCACCTGCTGCCCCACCCCAAACTATGTTCTGTGGAGTTCTCCGCTTTAGTAGCAAGGTGTAAACAAAGATGTAGAAAAGCTCTGCTCCTAGAGCAAGAAAAGCGCTGAGCCAATTGACGAAAAAACCCAACCAGAGAAACGAGGTGATTCCTATAACCGAAGCGAAAATGATTGAGGCATTCCTCGTCAGTTCACCAGTAACCAGAGGGCGCTTCTGTGTTCTGCCCATTACTTTGTCTATGTCGGTATCGATTACCTGATTGAAGGCGTTCGCTGAACCAGCACTTAGAGCTCCACCTACGAGGGTGGCTAAGACCAGCCAAAGATCGGGAATGCCACGTTGGGCCAGAATCATCACGGGAACCGTTGTAATCAACAAAAGTTCGATAACTCTGGGTTTTGTAAGAGCAACGTAAGCGGCCAATTTTCGACTAAATGAGTTCAAATTGGCTCCAAAGTTGGGGGTTGACGTGCTTCAAGTCTAAACGAAACTCACCAAAACGTTACATCTCCGTAATCAAAACTGCTCGGGTGTAGACTGGCGGGAGCAAATACACCAGTTTAGATGGGCAATTACCTGACCGTCCGAGGTGTAACAGAGTAGGCGATGAAGCCGTACTAAAAACACTAATCGCCTCAAATTTAAGGAGAAAGTCCTTTGACACTCAGCTGGGACATCATTGACAACAAATCCGTAGACACTGCAAGAGTCTTAGCAGCAGACGCAGTTGAGAAGGTTGGTAACGGGCATCCTGGAACAGCAATCTCGTTGGCGCCGGTTGCCTATTTGCTGTTCCAAAAAATTATGCACCATGACCCACTGGACCCGAAGTGGGTCGGTCGCGATCGATTCATCCTGAGTGTTGGCCACTCGTCATTGACCTTATACAACCAACTATTTCTCGCAGGCTACGGTCTAGAACTCGAGGACCTAAAGGCTCTAAGAACATGGGGTTCGAAAACTCCAGGGCACCCAGAATACGGACACACTGATGGAGTCGAGATCACGACTGGCCCCTTGGGTCAAGGCCTAGCTTCAGCAACAGGTTTTGCCTACGCAGCCAGGTTTGAAAGAGGTCTATTCGATCCAGAGACCAAATCAGGTGAAAGTGCGTTCGATCACTTTGTTTATGTAATCGCAGGTGACGGAGACATGCAGGAGGGCGTGACTTCGGAAGCCGCTTCCCTAGCCGGCCACCAGGAACTTGGGAATCTAGTTGTTATCTATGATTCCAATCAAATTTCAATTGAAGATGATACCAACATAGCCTTTACCGAAGACCTCACAAAGCGTTATGAATCTTATGGCTGGCACACACAGACAGTCGATTGGAAGAAAACCGGTAACTACAAAGAGGACATCGAAGAACTATACAGAGCAGTTGAGCAAGCCAAGCAGGTGACCAACAAACCCTCATTAATTACTCTAAGAACAATCATTGGCTGGCCTTCCCCGAAAAAGCAGAACACTGGAAAGATTCACGGTTCAGCACTAGGTGCAGAGGAATTAGCCGGACTAAAGGTCGCACTTGGATTTGATCCTGAGAAAACTTTTGAGGTAACTCAGGAAGTTTTGAATCACACAAGAAACAATGCGACCAATCGTGCCTCAGAAGCAAAAGCACTTTGGCAGAAGAGATTTGATTTATGGGCTGCGAATAACCCCGATAAAAAAGCGCTATTTGATCGCTTACAAGATGGGGATGTTCCGACTGAATTAGCTAGCGCACTGCCGGTTTTTGACTCCTCAGCAGAACTATCAACTAGATCCGCGTCCGGTAAGGTCCTAAACGCCATCGCTAAGGTTATGCCCGAACTTTGGGGTGGATCAGCAGATCTAGCTGAATCTAATAACACCACTATTGAAGGCGCGAAGAGCTTTGTGCCAGCAAAATGGTCAACTCATGAGTGGTCTGGCGATCCTTATGGTCGAGTTTTACATTTCGGTATCAGAGAGCATGCCATGGCGGCAATTCTCAACGGTATCGCCCTTCACGGAAACACCCGAGCCTACGGTGGCACGTTCTTAATCTTCAGCGATTACATGAGACCAGCGGTTCGCTTGGCTGCCCTGATGCAGGTTCCTTCAATCTTCGTTTGGACACATGACAGTGTTGCTCTTGGAGAGGATGGACCAACCCATCAGCCAATCGAACAGTTGGCAACTCTTCGCGCAATTCCGAATCTGGACATTGTTCGTCCAGGAGATGCCAACGAAGTATCGTACGCTTGGGAAAATATTCTTCGTCGCCGAAAAGGTCCTGCAGGTATTGCACTAACCAGACAGAACATTCCTGTGTTCCCAAGAGGATCAAATGATGAAACATGTGTCCAGTACGCAGGAACTGAAAATGTATCGAAGGGTGCATATACTCTCCTGGATGCATCCAATGGAAAACCTGAACTTATTTTGATTGCAACCGGTTCAGAGGTTCAACTGGTCGTCGCCGCACGTAAAGAGCTGGAAGCTGCTGGAGTGAAAACCAGAGTCGTCTCTGCCCCTTGCCTCGAGTGGTTCGAAGAGCAGACTGATGACTACCGCAATTCAGTGTTACCACTGGATGTCTCTGCGAGGGTTTCAGTTGAAGCTGGTTTGGCTCTTGGATGGAGTAAATATGTTGGAGCAAGTGGCGGATCTGTGTCTATCGAGCATTTCGGGGCTTCAGCAGATTACAAGACCCTTTTCAATAAGTTTGGTATGACTACAGAGGCAGTAGTTGCAAAAGCAAGAGCCCTGCTGCAGAAATAAATAACGGAGACAATCATGACGAATCCCCTAGCCCAACTTGCCGAGAATGGCGTGAGCATCTGGCTTGACGATCTTTCGAGGACCAGAATCGAGTCAGGTCAACTCAAAGAGCTGATCAGTTCACGAAGTGTATCTGGTGTTACAACGAACCCCACCATTTTTGCTGGCTCAATCGGTAAAGGCGACGGTTATCAGGATCAAGTTGCCTCGCTGGCAAAATCTGGAGCAACCGCGCAGGAGGCCATTTTTGAAATCACCACTAAGGATGTTGCCGATGCCTGCGACATCTTCGCCTCGGTCTATGAAACAAGTTTGGGTTTTGATGGAAGAGTTTCAATTGAGGTTGAACCAGGACTAGCAAACGACACCGCTGGAACTGTTGCTCAAGCTAAAGAGCTCTTTGAAAAGGTAAATCGCGAAAACGTCATGATCAAGATTCCTGCTACCAAAGCAGGTCTGGTTGCCATCACCGAGGTTATAGCTACTGGTATTAGCGTGAATGTGACACTTATTTTCTCCCTGCAGCGCTATCGTGAGGTTATTGCGGCCTACCAAGCAGGTATTGCTCTTGCCAAGGCGGCGGGTCGGGACATAAGTAAAATCCATTCGGTAGCATCATTCTTTGTTTCTCGAGTCGACACAGAAATTGACAAAAGACTTTCAAGCATCGGAACTTCTGATGCCCAAACAATGAAGAGCAAAGCTGCACTAGCAAATGCTCGCTTAGCTTATGAAGTCTTCGAACAGGAGTTCAATACACCTGCTTGGCAGGAACTATCTAAATCAGGTGCAAATCTCCAACGCCCTTTGATGGCATCAACCGGTGTAAAGGACCCCGCATTGCCAGACACCTTATACGTGACTGAACTTGTGGCACCAAACTTGGTAAATACAATGCCGGAAAAAACCATGGAAGCTGTTTTTGATCATGGGGTCATTCCAGAAAATAGCATTCAGGCGAAGTATCAGGAAGCTAAGTTGGTCCTACACACCTTAGAAGCCATGGGGATTTCCTATGATGAAGTCACTAATCTTTTGGAAAAAGAGGGCGTCGAGAAGTTTATTGTCTCTTGGAATGAGCTAGTCGAATCAGTTCAGAATGCACTTGAGGCAAACAAATAAATGTTAGAAGTTAAACTCCCTAAAACCCTGCTTGACCATATAGTTCCAGTTATTGAAAATCTAGTTGCCGACAGAGTTGCCTCACGTCTTGCAAACAAAGATTTTACCCTTTGGGGCAAGGCCGCTGAGGAAGAGGCCAGCATCAGATTAGGGTGGCTGGATTCTCCTGAAAAGTCGCAAGAACTGCTGGGCTCACTAGCGCAATTAGCCGAAACTTTCCGTGCAGAGGGCATTACCAGAATAGTTCTGTGCGGCATGGGAGGATCTTCCCTAGCGCCAGAGGTAATCACTAAGAAGTTTGGAATCAAGATTGATGTTCTAGACTCAACAGATCCAAATCAAGTAACCGGAGTAGTCTTCAGGGATCTAGCTAAGACTGCCGTGGTGGTTTCTTCCAAATCAGGTTCAACTGTCGAAACGGACTCGCAAAAGCGGATTTTCGAAAAGGCCTTTAGCGACGCTGGAATAAATCCTGTAGATCGAATCGTTATTGTTACCGATCCAGGCTCGCCCATGGAGCAAGCAGCTAAGGAATCTGGCTATCGAATATTCAACGCCGATCCAACAGTTGGTGGTCGCTATTCAGCACTTACTGCTTTCGGATTAGTTCCTTCGGCTCTGGCTGGTGTTGAGGTTTCAAAATTGCTAGTAGATGCATCATCAGCACTCAAGAAACTCAGAGTAGATGAAACATCAAATCCTGGACTAATTCTTGGCGCTTTATTGGCTAGGACCCCAAAGCGGCAAGGCTTCAAGGACAAGGTTGGAATAATCTCAGATGCGGACACACTTCCGGATTTTGCCGACTGGGCAGAGCAACTAATCGCTGAATCAACCGGAAAGAATCAAAAAGGGATTCTCCCCATTGTTTTATCCAGCGCCAGTTATGAAGCTAAAGCAGAACTAGAAGATCTAGTGCTCGTCTCGGTTTCAGAAAACGCCAATTACGACGCAGACACAGAAGTCCTAGTTGCAGGAAACTTGGCCGAGCAATTCATGCTCTGGGAATACGCAACTGCTGTTGCCTCTCGCCTAATCGAGGTTAATCCGTTTGATCAGCCTGATGTTGAATCCGCCAAAGTCGCAGCTCGTGGAATGCTTGCAGAGAAAACACAGGCCGCTAGTTGGTTATTTAGTAGCGATGGTATCGAGGT
>JBJTHM010000069.1:0-4520 GCA_046094465.1 Rhodoluna sp.
CTTGACTATCTCTTCGGTGTCTTGAGTATCCAGACAGATTGGAAAAGCATCTATATTGGCAAATCTCTTAAACAGGGCAGCCTTACCCTCCATTACTGGAAGAGCGGCAAGAGGACCGATATTTCCTAAACCTAAAACTGCTGAACCGTCCGTTACAACGGCAATGGTGTTTCGCTTGATGGTCAACCGTCTTGCATCGGCTGGGTCCTTGGCAATCGCCTCACAAATTCTCGCAACACCTGGAGTGTAGATCAAGGAGAGATCATCACGGTTGCGAATTGGAAGCTTAGATTCTATGGTTAATTTTCCACCGAGGTGAGCCAAGAAAGTTCTATCCGAAACCTTGCCGACCACTACCCCAGCCACGCTCTTAAGTTCAGCAACAATTTGATTGGCGTGCTCAGAATCACGACAGGCACAGGTCAGGTCAACTCTTACTCGCTCTGCATCTGAGTGATTGACATCCACAGCGGTAACTGAACCACCGATTCTTTCGATAATCGAAGTTAGTTCACTAACCGCGGTTGTTTTAGCTGGTGCTTCGAGCCTTATGGTTATCGAATACTGAACTGATGGCGCATTTGACATAGTTTCAAGTTAACCATGTCTTGGCCATACAACCAACTAGTTAGCAGCGTCAGCATCACCTAAAGTCACAGAAACCTTTATTTCCTTGCCATCTCTAATGATGGTGAGTTCAACCTTCGCATTTGCACGCTGGGCTCTAATGGCAGCTGTTAGCTGACTAGCGCTGTCAATCTTTTCCCCATTTACAGCGGTGACAACATCGCCAATCTTCACACCAAACTTTTCAGCAGGCCCACCTGGAGTCAATTTCTCAATTTTGGCACCAATACTGAAAGATCCATTCATCGAAGAGTTGGTTGCGTCAGCGATGAAAGCGCCTAACAGGCCGTGAGAAACTTTCCCAGTTTTTATAATCTGTTCTGAAATCCTTTTGGCAGTGTTAGACGGTATGGCAAAACCAACGCCAATGCTGCCAGCTTGATCTGAACCTGAGTTTGCAGTTGCAATGGCAACATTGATACCCATCAGTTGCCCAGCTTCATTCACCAGAGCACCCCCAGAGTTTCCAGGGTTAATTGCTGCATCCGTTTGAATCACGTTTAGATTCACCGGCGGTTGAGTATTGGAATTATTCCAAAGCTTTAGTGATGACCCGCCATCTTTTGGAACTGCAGCGGATGCAACCTGAATCGTTCGATGCATTGCTGAAACCACACCTGCCGTCACAGTAGCCTCATAGCCAAATGGGGCACCGATTGCGACTGCGTAGTCGCCGACATTTATTTTCGTGCTGTCGGTGAACTCGATTGGGACAAAGCCAGTTCCCTTAGCCTTGATAACAGCCAAGTCATTGGTTGGATCACTGCCAATAACTTCTGCCTTGAAAATTCGATCTGAGCTGGTCTTGACTTCAATGCTGACCTTTTCAGTAGAGCCATCGAGGGTAACAACATGGGCGTTGGTGAGGATGTAACCATCTTCTGAAAGAACCACTCCAGAACCTGTTCCACCACTTGAGGCTGAAGATACGGAAAGGGTGACTACCGAGGGTAAAGCCTTCGCGGCTGCTCCACTGACCCAGTTAACTTTTTCAGCATTATTGACAACCACCTGATTTGTTCCAGAAGCCACTGGAAAGTATCCGCCTATAGCGTAGGCACCAACAAAAACTCCAAGCATCGGGCCTACGATAGCCGCAACCAGAAGTGGAACAAAGCCAGTTCTTTTTGGTCCACTGATTTGCTGATTTGTTGCGACCTGAGGGTTCTCTACTCTCTTAGCTAAGAATTGGGTGTTGTAGTGGTTCTTGTTATCTGACATCTGAAATAACTCCCTGCACTTGTTCTGCCTCAAAAGTAATTTTGCAACTTCATAAGTTTATGAAATGCCGCTGGGAATTTTCTGAAAAACTTAGCATCCGTATCTTCTAGCAGTAGTGCAAGGCTTATCAACCAGTCGGGGCACCCGCCTTAGCTTTGGTTTTTCATCACTGGACACTACTACAGTCACTGGAGGCGCATTAGCAGTTAAGTTCGGCCTCACGGATCGCCAACTGGTTAGGTTTACAAAGCGATATTCAACGGCGAACCCGACAGAGAGTGTGATGAATACCTGCCCAGCTGAAGCTAAAAGAAGCTGCTGTTTTGCCTGTGAGGCAACCTTGCCGGCTATGCTCCAGCGATAGCTTTTTGGCGTGAAACGAATTTCACAGGGCAGACTAAGCATTTTTGAACGAAGCAACTCGATTTTGCTTGACGGCCAGAGACTAAGTTGTTGACCAACAGTATGACCGGTTTTAGGGTAGAGGATGATTCTTGGTTGGGTTGGCTTGAATGTGGCCAAAGCCTTGCTTATGCTCGCTCGACTAGGATTTCCAATGTTGGTAACTGCGATTATCTGAGTCGGTGGATAAAGGCTCCAACAACCGGTATGCCCTGAGGAAATAAGTTGAGCCGATAAATCTGGTGATAACCCATTTGGATAAATTAGACAACTTGGTGCAGGAGAGCTGCTGTTCAAAACTAGATTGAGTTTTCCATCGCTACCTGTTACTAACACCGCCTTGCTGATGCAGAGAAGCAAATCCGAAGAATTCGAGATTGCAGCAACACTGTAACTGGCAGTTTGAAAAGATCCAGGACAGCTAGCTGATTGATAGAGCCCACCTAATAAGAAGATTGCAGTTAAGCTCAGCATGTGTGAAGTTTAGAAAAAATGCGATTCACTCGACTGCTATTTTCCACAAAAAAAGAAGCCCTGATTTCTCAGGGCCTCTAATCGTTGCGGGGGCAGGATTTGAACCTACGACCTCCGGGTTATGAGCCCGGCGAGCTCCCGAACTGCTCCACCCCGCGGCGAAGTTTCAGTCTAACAGATTCAAACTACTTTTTGCTGGCCGCTAACGCTGCCTCAATAGCTGCCTGCAATCTTGCCTCAGCCTTGCCGTAAGCGCTCCAGTCTCCAGATCTCATCGCAGAGTCTTTATCTTGTATCGCCTTGAGTGCATCCTGAAGTGCCTTAGCTAACTTCTGTTCATTGGTAAGCCCTGGTTCCTCAGGAGTGGTTCCACCACCGGCACCTGCATCACCACCGAAGAGAGTGTTTAGAGCATCATCAAGGTTGTCTTCGAAAGCAATTTTGTCACCAAAGGCAACCAGCACCTTCTTGAGAAGAGGGAAAGAAGTCTCACCCGTTGATTGGATGTATACCGGCTGCACGTAGAGCAATCCGCCACCGATTGGCAGAGTAAGTAGATTACCGTTTAGTACTTTCGTAGAACCTTGACGCAGGATGTTCAAAAGTTTGGAAACTTCGCTGTCTGAGTTGAAGTTGTTTTGAACCTGACCAGGGCCTGGAACAATCGTCTCTCTAGGAAGAGTGAGCAATCGTAACTTGCCATAGTGATCCGAGACTTTACCCTTAGTAGTCCCCGCATCAGAATCTGCAACAAGATAACCGGTCAGCACGTTTCTACTTGCATCACCGGTTGATCTAGGAATAAAAGTTGAGTAAATCGAGAAAGATGGTTTTGCTTGACCCGGTGCTTTCAAGGTCAAGTAGTAAGGAGGCTGCAGTGGTGAGTCTCCGGTGCCATCATCTACAGGGTCATTTGGGGTCATCCAAGCATCCTGCTGAGAGTAGAAAGCTCCAGCATCGGTAACGTGATATTGGCCCAAGATTCCACGTTGAACCTTAAATAGATCCGCTGGGTATCTAACGTGTGAAAGCAAAGCGCCAGACATTTCACTTACTGGACGAACCGTGTTAGGGAAAATCTTCATCCAGGTCTTTAGGATTGGATCTTTCTCGTCCCAGGCATACAACTTAACTGAGCCATCGTAAGCGTCAACCGTAGCCTTCACAGAGTTGCGAATGTAGTTGATGCTGCCTCTGGTGCCTTGAACATTTGTCGCACTGTCAGAAACGGCACTGGAGAGATTCTCTGCCCTTGAATATGGGTAATTCGAAGAGGTCGTGTAGCCGTCAACAATCCAAACGACTTTCCCATCCACAATCGCTGGATAAATATCGTTATCCAAAGTTAGATACGGTGCTACCTGAGCCACACGCTCCCTCGGATTACGGTTGTAGAGGATTTGTGATGCGTCTGTCACGGCGTCAGATAGCAATATCTGCTCACTTTGGAACTTCAATGCAAAAGCAAGCCTCTTAAAGATATTGTCTAACTTTGGACCGCCATCACCTTTGAATGTGGTCATCGTCTGCTGATCTTTCGAGGAATCGCCTGAGCCTGCTGGGTAGTCTAGCTCTCGATCGGCTGCGCCTTTTGGAGCTCCAACTATCGAATAGAGCGGTGAGCGTTCACCGAAATAGATTCTCGGCTCATACTTACCCAACGAACCGCTGGATGGAATTCCAGACTGCAAGAAAAGTGGCTGGCCATCAGCGGTTCTTCTATTTCCATAGGCAGCAACTAGTCCATAACCGTGGGTATAAACAATCACGTTGTTGTACCAAGATTGCGAAGAGCC
>JBJTHM010000070.1:0-18253 GCA_046094465.1 Rhodoluna sp.
ATCAAAGATGTTGCGAGGCTAATTCATGAGAACCCTGAGCGCGCCGCCAGTGTAAGGGCAATAGATATTTCTCGAGAGGCAGCTTTTATTCCAGAGAGTCTCCCAGTTGATGACCTTCTCCAGAAGATGCAGCAGTCAGCAATACATATTGCGATGATTGTGGATGAATACGGTGGTGTGGCTGGGCTTGTGACCATGGAAGACGTTATTGAAGAAATCGTGGGCAACATCAGCGATGAGTATGACCGTGAGGCAGCCGAAATAACTGAATTGGAAGATGGTTGGGTGAGGGTCAGCACTCGATTGGCGCTTTTTGATCTTGGTGAGCACTTTGAAGTAGAGCTTGAAGATGAGGATGTTGATTCAGTTGGTGGGCTTTTGGCTAAAGAACTTGGCCGACTACCGGCCAGAAACGATCAGATTGAGTTCTCTGGCCTAGTTATAAAAGTGGACCGGGTTGAAGGAAGACGTAAACGAGTGGTAACTGCTCTTGTGAAAATGAGCGATGCGTTAGTAGAAGCCAGGGCAGCACTTGAGGTTGATTCAGAGTGAGTGAGTTTCACTCGGGTTTCGTAACCTTCGTTGGTCGGCCAAATGTTGGTAAGTCCACATTGACTAATGCTCTGGTAGGTCAAAAGATTGCCATTGTTAGTTCTAAACCGCAGACAACCAGAAAAGCAATCAGGGGGATTGTAAATAGCGAGAAAGCTCAGCTAGTAATAGTTGACACACCTGGTTTGCATCGACCTAGGACACTTCTTGGTCAGAGGCTAAATGATGTGGTTGAAACAACCCTTGGTGAAGTTGATGTGATTGGCTTTTGCATTCCAGCGGATGAAAAGATTGGGCCGGGAGATGCTTATATCAACAACCAATTAGATCGTTACCCTAGGGCCAAGCTGGTTGCTTTGGTGACTAAAGCAGAGAAAGTTTCCAGAGATGCGCTTGCTAGTCAACTGCTTGCCGTAAATGAACTTAGAAACTGGGAGGCAATAATCCCGGTAAGTGCAGTTTCGGGGGAGCAGTTAGAAGAACTCAAAGCTGTTCTAGCAGATTTACTCCCTGTTTCACCTGCTTTATACCCTGAAGACCAACTGACCGAAGAAACAATAGAGTCTCGTATCTGTGAGTTGATTCGTGAAGCTGCGCTGGATAAATCAAGGGATGAGTTGCCTCACTCGCTTGCCGTCACGCTGGATGAGCATGGCAAAAGAGCAGACAAGGACATCTATGACATTCACGCCAACTTATGGGTTGAGCGGGATAGTCAAAAGCCAATCGTTATTGGTAAGGGCGGAGCAAGGCTCAAGGAGATAGGTTCTGAGGCAAGAGCTGAAATAGAGAAACTTCTGGGTTCTAAAGTCATGTTGAAAATCCATGTCAAAGTTGCCCCCGCTTGGCAATCAGATCCTAAACTCTTGGGTCGACTGGGGCTGTAGCCCTGTGCTAACCTGAACGCATGTTCTTCGGGCTTCTGCTTATTAGCCGCGACGGGATCTAACTCGATTCTCTCGTCGCGGTGAATACGCCATTTCCAAGCCCCCACAATTCAAGGATTCTAAAGATGAAGAACAATCAAAAACCCTCGGCAATGCCAATTCATAAATACCTCCCTTTTCAGGAACAGATAAAGGTCGATCTACCCAGTCGCAGCTGGCCTAATAAGCGCATTACTGAGGCACCGATTTGGTGCGCGGTAGACCTCAGAGACGGTAATCAGGCTCTCATTGACCCGATGAGCCCAGAGCGCAAGATGAAGATGTTCCAGCTCTTGGTAAAGATGGGATATAAGGAGATAGAAGTCGGATTTCCGTCAGCATCCCAAACTGATTTTGATTTCGTGCGTGAACTGATTGATGGAAATCACATTCCAGCGGATGTGACCATCCAGGTGCTGACCCAAGCCAGAAATCACCTTATTGAACGAACCTATGAGTCAATCAAAGGTGCAAAGTCAGTGATCATGCACCTCTATAACTCAACCTCGGTTCTGCAGCGCAAAGTTGTTTTCAACACTGATAAGCAGGGGGTGATTGATATTGCTCTTGCGGGAGCCAGGAAATGTCTAGAAATGGAGAAGCTCGTCCCAGAAAGCAAAATCTATTACGAGTATTCACCCGAGTCATACACCGGAACAGAACTTGAATTTGCAGCTGAGGTTTGCAATGCGGTCATCGAAGTGTTTAACCCAACTCCAGAACACAAAATGATTATCAACCTTCCAGCCACGGTTGAGATGGCTTCCCCAAATGTTTATGCAGACTCTATTGAGTGGATGTCAAGAAATCTCATCAAGAGAGACTCGGTAATTCTTTCACTTCATCCGCATAACGACCGTGGCACAGCTGTCGCGGCTGCAGAATTCGGCTACATGGCTGGAGCAGATCGCATTGAAGGGTGTTTGTTCGGTAACGGTGAGCGAACTGGAAATGTTGACCTTGTGACTCTAGGCCTAAATCTTTTCAGTCAAGGAATTGACCCGGAGATAGATTTTTCAAATCTTGATGAGATTAAAAGAACAGTTGAATACTGCAACCAGCTTAGGGTTCCAGAACGAGCACCCTATGGTGGAGATCTTGTCTACACTGCATTTTCGGGTTCGCATCAGGATGCCATCAAAAAAGGTTTTGAAGCTATGGAACGCGAAGCCGGTGAAAGAAAAGTTGATGTTAACCAGCTAGTCTGGGCAGTTCCTTACCTTCCGATTGACCCCAAGGATGTGGGCAGAAGCTATGAAGCTGTCATCAGAGTGAACTCGCAGTCTGGTAAGGGTGGAGTTGCATATCTACTCAAGACCGATCACAACTTGGATCTACCGAGAAGGTTGCAAATTGAATTCAGTCGCTCGGTTCAAAACAGGACCGATTCCTCAGGTGGTGAAGTGACCAGCGAAGAACTTTGGGAAATCTTCCAAGATGAATACCTCCCAGCCAAGGATCCGTCTAAAAAATGGGGCAGATTCGAACTCAAGCAGATGCAAACCAAGTCAGAACTGGACGGTGTTGTGGAACTTAGAGCGATACTTCGAGACGGTGATAGGGAACTAGATGTCACTGGAACTGGAAATGGTCCGATATCAGCTTTCCTTGGAATTCTGGGCCAACTGGGCATTACCGTCGCACTGCTTGATTACTCCGAGCACACTCTGAGTGCTTCAGGAGATGCCCAGGCTGCGGCTTATGTTGAGTTATCAGTTGCCGGCAAGACTCTCTGGGGTGTCGGTATTGATGGAGATATCTCAACCGCCTCGCTAAAGGCTGTCATTTCCGCTGTAAATCGTTCAGTGCGGTAATACTTATTTAGTGCCTACCTATCGAGACGAAGCCGTTGTGCTCAGAACCCACAAACTGGGTGAAGCTGATCGCATCGTCACACTGCTAACCAGATATCACGGACAGGTCAGGGCAGTTGCCAAAGGAGTCAGACGCACCGCATCTAAGTTAGGCGCTAGGTTAGAGCCTTTCATGGCGGTAGACATCCAGTGCTATGAGGGAAAAAATCTTGACACCGTGACACAGGTTGAAATTATCGGAGCCTACGGTTCAGTAATCTCAGAAGATTATGATTCGTTCACCGTGGCGAATGTCATATGTGAAACAGCTCTGAAACTAACCGGTGATGAAACAAGTACTAGTCAGTTTCTTCTACTTATTGGAGCACTGCGATCGCTCAGTAATAAAGAGCACGAGCCTAAACAGATTTTGAACAGTTACCTCTTGAGGGCACTTGCTATAGCTGGTTACGCACCAAATTTTGTTGATTGCACCGGATGTAGTGAACCAGGACCGCACGGCGCATTCTATGTTCAAACCGGATCTGTCGTTTGTGAAAGTTGTCTATCTCCATCAGCTGCAATCATCGGTAAAGAAACCACAGTTTTACTAAGCGCTCTTCTATCCGGTGAATGGGATCTTGTTCATCAGGCTAGCCCTAATGCGAAACTAGCTGCAAGCGGAGTTGTCTCCGCATACACCCAGTGGCATATTGATAAGGGACTTAAATCCATCAACCATCTGGAGCGAACATGAAAAAACCAAAGTTTGACGGTAATGTTCCGCAACACGTAGCGATTGTGATGGATGGTAATGGTCGCTGGGCTAATGCGCGAGGGCTAACCAGAGTTGAGGGTCATCGAGCAGGAGAAGCTGCTCTGATGGATGTGATTGAAGGCGCAATACAGGCTGGGGTTGAGTATCTTTCTGTATTTGCCTTTTCAACTGAGAATTGGAAGAGATCTCCTGATGAAGTTAAGTTCTTGATGAACTACAACCGCGAGGTGCTTCGTAGAAGGAGAGATCAACTCGATTCTTGGAATGTAAAGATTCGTTGGGTTGGTAGACGACCAAGGTTATGGCCGTCAGTTGTTGATGAACTTATTACTGCAGAGAAGAAGACTAAACGAAATACCGGTTTGGTTTTCACGATGTGTGTCAATTACGGTTCCCGTCAGGAAATCCTTGATGCGGTAACTGCGATGATTTCCGATCACGATGAGGGAAAGCTACCGGAGAAGATTACCGAAAAGACTCTCCAGAGGTATCTGCTAACTTCGGATTTACCCGATGTTGACCTCTTTATTAGATCCAGCGGGGAAAAGCGAATCAGTAACTACCTGTTGTGGCAATCGGCATATGCGGAGTTCGTGTTCATGGATGTGCTGTGGCCAGATTTCAATCGCGAGCATCTCTGGCAAGCTATCAGAGAGTATTCCAAGCGCAATCGACGCTTTGGTAAAGCCGAAGATAGCCCTAAGGGTCGCTAAACTAAAGATTCGAGACACCGTAGCCAACGGTGCCTGACCAAGGGAGCATAGATGGCAGCCCCAACACGCCTAGATTCAGTTATTTCTTTAGCAAAACGCAGAGGTTTTGTCTTTCCAGCCGGTGAAATTTATGGTGGAACTCGTTCCGCCTGGGATTATGGACCCCTTGGTGTTGAACTCAAGGAAAACATCAAACGCCAGTGGTGGCAATCGGTGGTGAATCGTAGGGATGACATTGTCGGGCTCGATTCCTCAGTTATTCTGCCTAAAAAGGTTTGGGAGTCTTCTGGCCATGTCAAAGAGTTCGTCGACCCCCTGATTGAGTGCACCTCCTGCCACAAGCGTTTCAGAGCAGATCATCTTGAAGAAGCTTTTGAGGAAAAGAAAGGCAGAGCCCCTTCAAGCCTTGCTGAAATACCATGTCCTAACTGTGGTTCCAAGGATATCTGGACCGAACCGAAACTATTCAACGGACTACTAAAGACCTATCTAGGTCCAGTTGAGGATGAGTCGGGCCTTCACTATCTCAGACCGGAAACTGCACAGGGCATTTTTGTGAATTTCGCCAACGTTTTAGGGGCCGCCAGAATGAAGCCCCCATTTGGTATAGGTCAAATCGGTAAATCATTCAGAAATGAAATCACCCCTGGCAACTTTATTTTCCGAACCAGAGAGTTCGAACAGATGGAGATGGAGTTTTTTGTCGAACCAGGAACAGATGAAACCTGGCACGAGTATTGGATTCAAGAGCGCTATAACTGGTATGTCGATTTGGGTATTAATCCTGAGAACTTGAGACTCTTTGAACACCCCAAGGAAAAACTTTCGCACTATTCAAAGCGAACAGTGGACATCGAATATCGTTTTGGGTTCCAAGGAAGCGAATTTGGTGAGCTAGAAGGTATTGCGAACCGTACCGATTTTGACTTAAGCACTCATTCGCGTGAGTCGGTAGTCGATCTGAGCTACTTCGACCAGGCCAAAGGTGAACGTTGGACACCGTTCGTAATTGAACCAGCGGCAGGCTTGACTAGGTCCTTGATGGCATTCCTGGTTGATTCTTATGCCGAGGACGAAGCCCCGAATACCAAAGGTGGAGTTGATGTAAGAACTGTTTTGCGGATGGACTATCGACTAGCCCCAGTTAAGGCGGCAGTTCTTCCACTGTCACGAAATGAAGACCTTTCACCGGTTGCTAGAAACCTAGCTCAAGATCTTCGGAAGAACTGGAACATAGATTTTGATGACTCCGGTGCTATCGGACGCAGATATCGTAGACAGGATGAAATCGGAACACCATTCTGCGTCACTGTCGATTTCGAATCCCTTGAAGATCAAGCAGTTACCGTTAGAGAACGTGACAGCATGGCCCAGGAACGTATCTCTCTAGATAACCTAAAGGGCTATCTTGCCACAAAGCTGATTTCCTAAGTTGAGTCTACGTTGCTGAAATACGGAGCAATTTCGATTACGACGCCGGTGGTTCTTGCGCCGATGGCGGGAATTACCAACACTGCATTTAGAAGACTCTGTCGTGAGTATGGTGGTGGGCTTTACGTTAGCGAAATGGTAACTTCAAGAGCTCTGGTCGAACGAACAGAAGAGTCCATGAGATTGATTGGGCATCATGATTCGGAAAACATCAGATCAGTGCAGCTCTATGGTGTTGATCCAAAAACTATATCTGAAGCGGTGACCATGCTGGTAGCTGAGAACCGTGCGGATCACATTGATCTCAATTTTGGTTGTCCGGTTCCCAAGGTTACTCGTAAGGGTGGCGGGGCAGCGCTACCATACAAGCGAGACCTTTTCAGTGCGATAGTTCATGCAGCTGTGAAAGCGGCTGGAGATATTCCAGTGACCGTAAAGATGCGTAAAGGCATCGATGGTGATCACCTGACCTTTATTGAATCAGGTAAGGCAGCTGCAGATGCAGGTGTGGCAGCGGTCGCCTTGCACGGAAGGACGGCGGCTGACTATTATTCGGGAAATGCCGATTGGAATGCCATCTATGAACTGAAAGATTCACTTCGTGAGGTGCAAGTGCTAGGAAATGGCGATATCTGGTCTGCAAAAGATGCCATCCGAATGATGCGGCAAACCGGAGTAAACGGTGTAGTAGTGGGTAGGGGATGCCTTGGTAGACCCTGGCTCTTTGCCGATTTGCAAAAGGCCTTTGAAGAATATGCCAGAGACCCTGATTCCGATAAGGCTATTGATCCGGTTCAGCCAACCCTTGGCGAGGTTGCTCAAGCGTTCAAAAAGCACGCCTCACTCCTTGTTGAATTTTTCGAATCGGAAGAGCGCGCCTGTCGGGACATTAGAAAGCATGTCGCTTGGTATTTCAAAGGTTACCCAGTTGGTGGGGAGTTTAGGGCTGCTCTTGCACAGGTTGAGTCACTGGCTCAGATCGATGACATACTGGGCACCTTAGACTGGTCTCTGCCTTATCCTGGCGAATTAGCCGAGGGTCCTAGAGGACGTCTCGGTGGAGCAAAAGTCTGTGCTTTACCGGAGAATTGGCTTAGATCTAGAGAACTTGAAGGTGATCAAAAGAGAATGCTAAACGAAGCTGAGTTGGGGGTGTCAGGCGGTTGAGTAATCAGTACGGGGATCGAGACCGCGAGAGGCTGCTAACTGAAGCGGGAACTGGCAGATCAGCTAGGACTGAGTTTGCGAGGGATCGTGCGAGAGTAGTTCATTCTTCAGCGCTTCGAAGATTAGGCGCTAAGACTCAGGTGCTGACCCCAGGTTCCGGAGATTTTGCCAGGACTCGGCTAACTCACTCTCTTGAAGTGGCTCAGGTTGGTCGTGAAATGGCAGTTGAGTTTGGCATTGATCCTGATGTAGTTGATACCGCATGTCTGGCTCACGATTTGGGTCACCCACCATTCGGTCACAATGGAGAAAAAGCACTAAACGATTGGGCTAAAGATTTTGGTGGTTTTGAAGGCAATGCCCAAACTCTTCGAATTCTTACTCGTATCGAGCAGAAGGTCTATTCTGCGGACGGTATTGCATTTGGGTTGAACCTGACCAGAGCCACCCTAGATGCCTGCTGCAAATACCCTTGGACACTTGAAAACGCAGTTTTAGACACCGGAGCAGATAGAACACTTAAGTTTGGTGTTTACTCTGATGATGTTCCTGTGTTTGATTGGATTCGCGATGGAGCACCAGATGCTGTCAAATGCTTTGAGGCTCAGATTATGGATTTCAGTGATGATGTTGCCTATTCGGTGCACGATTTCGAGGACGCAATTGTTGAAGGTGCATTGAAACTAGAAGAGTTAGCGGTTAATGAAGATGGCATAGTCTCTGAGATTGAAAGATGGAGTGGAAATAGAATCCCAAGAAGTGAACTGGCTGAAGCTTTTAATCGACTTCAAGATAATCCTTACTGGCTAACATCTTTTAGTGGCACTCCTAAAGAGGCAGCGCAATTGAAGAACCTCACTTCTTCAGTAATTGGTTCCTTTGTTTCAAGAACCACCGAGACAACCTTCCAAAGTAATCCAGAGTCAACTTTTGCCCGATATGCAGCTGACGTTGTGGTTCCAGCTGAGGTTTCCGCAGAAATAGCGATTTTCAAAGGCTTGGTTTCATACTTTTTGATGTCCACTGAAAAGCGCAGACCTTTCTATGAGTGGCAGCGTGCGCTACTGACTGAGTTAGCCGATGTTTTATTAGAGTCCAATGGTGAATACTTGGATTCGTTCAGTTTGCTGCAGTGGAAAAAGGCAATCTCTGAAGAAGCTAAGCATCGGGTAATTGTTGATCAGATAGCTGTGTTCACCGATGCTGCAGCCCTGAAACTGCACAATGCACTGATCGGTTCAAAGAAGAGAACTCTCTGATGGCTGGCCGCATTCCGCAAAAAGACGTTGAAGCCATCAAGACTCGGATAAGTATCGCCGATGTGGTTGGCGAGTATGTCCAACTTAAATCAGCAGGGGTTGGTTCACTAAAGGGGTTGTGTCCATTTCATGATGAGAAGTCACCATCTTTTAACGTTCGCGATGATCAGGGTTTCTACCACTGCTTTGGCTGCTCCGAGGGCGGCGATGTCTATAAATTCCTGCAAAAAATAGAGAACATCACTTTCTACGAAGCTGTTGAAAAATGTGCTTCCAAGATCTCATACCAGATTCAATATGAAGCAGGTTCAAGAGATGATGGCGTAAATCGAGCAAGACTTTTAGCTGCCAATGAAGCAGCTGCTAAATTCTTTGCTGAGAATCTAACTAGTACTGAGGCTCAAACGGCTAGAGAGTTTTTGACGGCAAGAAACTTTGTCAACACCGCTGCCGAACACTTTGGATTTGGCTACGCTCCAAACTCATGGACTGCACTCAGTGAAAATCTAAAGGCGCAGGGCTTTACCGAAGAAGAACTCATCAAGGTTGATCTAATGATTGCCAAAGAGGGCAAGCGTTACGATAAGTTCCGTGGCCGCCTAATCTGGCCAATCAGAGACGCCACCAATGCTGTAGTGGGATTTGGGGCAAGAAAAATCTATGAGGATGACCCGCTTGCTAAGTATGTAAACACTGGAGAAACCCCGGTCTATCACAAATCTCAGGTCCTCTACGGGCTAGATCTTGCCAAGAAGGAAATAGTACAAAACAGGCAGGTGGTTGTCGTCGAGGGTTACACCGATGTCATGGCCTGCCACCTGGCTGGGATAAAAACTGCGGTAGCAACGTGTGGAACTGCATTTGGCGATGACCACATCAGAAAAATCAATCAACTATTCGGGTCATCAGACCAACCAGCCGAAGTTATCTTCACCTTCGATCCCGATGCTGCTGGCCAGAAAGCGGCGATGAGAGCTTTTGAATCATCTGGGAAATTCATCGCCACAACGTTCGTGGCTGTCGGCCCAGAGGGCCTAGACCCGTGTGATCTTAGAATCAAGCAAGGAGATTTAGCAGTCGAGCAAATGATTCTCTCCAGAAGACCAATATATGAGTTTGCAATCGATCAAAAAATTTCTGGACACAACTTAGCTTCCTACCCAGGCAGGCTCTCGGCCGCAACGGCGGCTGTTTCAGTGCTCGTTCGTGTAAAAGACCTAGGTGCGAGAGAAGAGTATGTCCGCGTCTTGGCCAGCAAGGTTCAATTAGGTGCCGATGAAATCAATCGCCTTTTGCAACAGGAGCTAGCAAAGCAGAGAGCGCAAGCGGTGCAAGGAGCAAGACGGGGTGAGGTGGACCCAGTCGAACCATCGTTTCATGAGGAGGCCCCAGAATTTCCCGTTCCTAATTTGAGCGATGCAAACACTCGGTTCGAACAGGAAGTTCTCGCTGTGCTTCTACAGATTCCCTCAGCGTGGCAAGAATCTCAGGTTCGACAGATATGTGCTGAATTGTTCGCTACTGTTTCATACAACGTAATCGCACAAGCGGCCCAGCAGTCCATTTCAAGTTTGCTGGAGCGAAACTGGTTAGAAACTATCTCGGCTAACACCCCAGAAGCACTGCATTCGTTGATTAGGTCTTTGGCTGCTAAGCCGCTACCGATTGTAGATTCAGAAAAAGCCAAAGAGTATGCCGAGGGTGTGATAAATCGCGCGGTGAAGAAAATTCTCGAAAGAAGTAGGGCTGCATTAATTAGTTCTTTGGCGCAGACCGATCAAGCCGCGAACCCTGAAGAACACATAAAGTTGCAGCGAGAGTTAGTCAATCTAGAAGAGAAGATCAGAGCCTTACCGTGAGTCTTGATAGAACTAAAGTTGCTATTCTCCCAAAAACTTTTCCAGCCTACGAACAGGCCGTTCTAGATTCAGGCTGTCAGATAGCAAATCTAGGCTCTACCGTCGGTGCTCTGATTTGGACCGATTATTCAGATCCAGTTGGTCTAGAACGAACCATTTTAGAAAACCCTCAGCTGGAGTTCGTTCAGCTTCCTTTTGCAGGAGTTGATGCATTTCAGGAAGTTATCAAGCTACCGCTTCGGTTCGCCTGTGCCAAAGGTTCCTACCGAGAGCCAGTTGCCGAGCATGCGCTCATGCTATGCATGGCACTGGGTCGCGTTATCCCTGAGCGAGTTAGAGCGAAATCATGGGGTAAGAAATTCGCAGCCTCTCTCTATGACTCGAAGATCCTCATTGTCGGTGGTGGTGGAATAACCGAGGAATTGATCAAACTACTTTCTCCTTTCCGAGCGAAAATCACTGTGGTACGGAACAGAAAGATTCCGCTGTCTGGAGCTGAAGGGGTTCACCTACTCGAAGACCTGGATAGTCTGTTGCCAGAAGCCAACTGGGTGATTTTGGCTTGTTCTCTAACGGATAAGACCTCTGGGTTATTTGATTCCAGGCGTTTAGCTCTGATGGACAATCAGGCGTATTTAGTGAACATTGCAAGAGGAAAGGTCATCGTAACTGAGGATCTGATTGAAGCCCTCAACGCAGGTGTCATAGCCGGCGCAGGGATCGATGTCACCGATCCTGAGCCACTTCCCGATGGCCATCCGCTCTGGGATGCCAAAAACATCATTATTACGCCGCATACGGCTGACACGAATGCCCAGGTAGTAAGGCTGTTTTCCATAAGGATTATGGAGAACCTCTCTGCCTATCAGGGTAAGGGGGATTGGGTCGGTTTAGTTGACCCGTACCTTGGCTTTTAGAGCCTAAAATTTGGTAAGGTATTGAAGTTGCCTAAATCAACGCAATCCTCGGTAGCTCAATTGGCAGAGCAATCGGCTGTTAACCGATAGGTTCTTGGTTCGAGTCCAAGCCGGGGAGCAAATCAATAGCCCATTTTGGGAGACCAAATGTTTTTTTGGATGCGAGAGAAGAAGTGGCTCCCGGCACTTAGCGTTGCAGGAATCTGTCTACTGGTTTTTGGCGGTGCTGATCTAATACTTCAAGGTTGGCTAGCTTTACCAGCAACCTTTGTCCTTGTGTCTTCGGTAGCGTTATCTAGGCAGTTTCCTTGGATGGCTATCGGATTAGCAGCCCTTGGGCTTTTCATATCCCCTGCACTAGGGCTTGACCCGCAACTTTCGCAGCTTGCCGCCAGCGTTTCGCTACTGATGATCTCCATTTTTCATAACAGTTTGAAGCGCCTCACAGCATTCAGCGTCAGTGTTGTAACTGCTTCAGCCTCGCTAATCTGGCAGGTTTTCTCAAATCCTAAGGACATCGCAGTATTTTCTGTTTTGATTCCAAGTACTGAGTCAAAGTTGCTTTTCACTTTCGTTGGAATACTTACCGTGTTGGCACTAAATGCCAATGCACTTTTACTTGGCCGGTTAATCGAAACCAGACTGACGCACGTCGGAACAGGAAACGACATTGAGCTTTTGGAAAAGAAAATCGCAACCGCCGAACATGCTTTAGCTGAGCAAGATAAAAGATTTGGTATCGCCAGAGACGTCTCAGAAATTCTCCTAGAACAAACCAGCGCAAACTTAGTTGCTGTCGAATCAGGTGGTTACGCAATAAAGTCAAACCCTGCAATCGCTGATCGAGTTCTAGAAACATTAGCAACTGGAATAAGTGATGCTTTCAAGGAGCTCAGAAGACTTTCTGATTTACTTTCCCTGCAGGAGCAAAAGTCGGTGGCTTTGCCAGGGCTTAGGGATTTGATTGCACTGTTTGTATCATATCGCGAGAAGGGCTACCAGGTGACCGTGAGGCAGACGGGGGAGTCACTAGATCTCAGCGATGGTGCTGAACTTGTCATCTACAGGGTGGTCGCGGATTCACTCGAGAACATCAATAAGCATGCACCTATTGGCACTGGAGTAGATATTGATTTCATCTGGAAGGACAAAGCACTTCAGATTCTCATCAAAGACAACGGTGAGGAAACAGCCAGAGTGCTTGGCAATCAGGCACCTGGCTACTCGGTCGATGAAGATCAGAAGGCCCTAGTTGAGCACATCTCTGGACCGTCTCTAACGGCAATGGCTGACCGAGTTGCCTTGTTTGAAGGTGCTATTGAGTTCACCAGAGTGCCAGGAGTTGGCTTCACAGTCTCTACAGCTTTTCCCGACATCGCCAAGTACGCCAGGAGATAAGCGATGGCCAAGATACTTAGGGTTGCACTTATCGGTGGTTCTGAGTTGATTAGAGCTACTAGAAGAGCTGCCCTAGAGGCGAATCCTGCCGTTCAGGTCATCCTGGCTACTGATGGATTTAATCTTTCTCCAGATGAACTAATCAATTATCAGTTTGATGTTGCGGTGTTGGAGATGCGTTTGCCAGTTTCTCCAGCATTTGAATTCACCAGGGCGATACAAGCTCTAGGAAAAGTAAATTCAGTCGAAGTTGGAAGGGTTCTAATCAGCGCAGTTTACGAGGATCTTGGTCTTAGGCGATCAGCAATTGCAGCTGGAGCAGTAGATTGTATTTTCCTAGAGCAGGGGATTACCAGATTCGTGGAGAGTGTTGAGTCTTGCTCCGAAGTTGATGCAGATTTTGGAGTCAGGCAGATACTCGAGTCAATTCCAGAAGGGTCTGTGGATAGCACCGACTTCCAGAAGGCGGCTGTTGCTCTAGATGCTCTCGATGAAAAAGAAGCAGCCATCATAAAACAGTTCTGCCTGCTCAAAACTGACTCGCAAATCGCTCAGTCGGTTCAGGTTCCAAAGCTTAAAGTCAAGTCCACAATCACTAAAGCTCAAAACTTGCTCCTATTGAGCACCAGATCACAGTTACTGCTTCGGTTACGTGAACTAGGGGCTCTAACCCTCTAGGAAATCTTTGCCGGGCTGCCAAGATAGACTTGGCTTTCCCCAACCTCGTTCAGTGATTATTCTCTTGGCTTCGGCGTTGTATGGTTCGATTAGGCGGTCCACGTAGAGGGTGCCATTTAGGTGATCGAACTCATGTTGGAAGATTCTTGCAAACCAGCCTTCGGCTTCTATCTTTACGGGGTTTTGCTCAAGATCAACGCCGGTAACAGTAACTTTGAGGGATCGTCTTATGGGGAATCGTTCACCAGGAACACTAAGACAACCTTCGGATTCGCTCTCTGGGTTCGGATTACTGGTTTCATAGTCGGGAACCTCTAGCACGGGGTTTATAACAACACCTCTTTGCTCACTGCCGTCGTCAGCATCCCAGTCGTACACAAAGACCCTCAGCGGAACACCTATCTGCGGTGCCGCTAAACCTACGCCAGGGGCAGCGTCCATAGTCTCATACATGTCTTCGACTAATTGACGTAAGTTTTCGTCAAATACCGTTACCTCTAGGGCTCGAGTGTGGAGCACTGGGTCGCCAGTTATCACAATAGGTCTAATCACCTCCCTAATTTACCTCAGCAGCAGCCCTAACTGCTCGCTAGGCTTGAACAAAAGAATCTTTAGGGATCAGGTAATGAAAATTCTAGCGATTTCGCTGGCACTACTTTCCGCGGTGGCTCTTGCTATTGGGACGCAACTGCAAAATGGTGCTGTCGGTTTACAGAAAAAGGCGGCACTATCGGGTCGTTCACACCTGACATTTACTCAGCTACTGAATCTCATCAAGCACCCGCAGTGGGTGACTGGATTGTTCATTTCCATAATCGCACTCGTTCTGCAATTCACAGCGCTGCTTCTAGCGCCTCTAATTCTTGTTCAACCAATCGGAGCGATTGCTCTGGTTATAACTTCAGTGTTGAATTCAAGAATCACCAAAACTCCACTAAACGCAGCGTCTATCTACGCAATTTTGTTGTGCACTTTAGGTCTGGGTGCTTTTGTTTTGCTTGCCCACGAAGTTGCGGTAGAACCTGCAATTGATGACCAGGCACTTATCTCTATCCTCGTTCTGGTACTAACTTTGATTGCTGTTGCTTTGGCGGTGTTACTTAGGGGAGCGCGCAATTTCAAGCCGCTCACTTTCATTATTGGAGCTGGAGTTTTATTCGGATTCGTAGCTACCTTGACCAAAGTGGTTGTGAGGCGCTTGTTTAGTCAAGGAGGCTATGAGCGAATCATAACCTTATCGATTGAGCCCTTGACTGAAGGGTTAACATTTCTGGCCCTAATCTGCTTAATTGCTGCTGGCCTCCTCGGTGGCTGGTTTGTCCAAAATGCCTACACCTCGGGTCCTCCTGATTTAGTTGTGGCAGGTCTTACGGTCATCGACCCAATGGTGGCTGTGAGTATTGGTGTAGTGCTTCTAAACGAGGCTATGAACGCGTCCTTACCAATAATGCTCGGCTTTGTTGCCAGCGGTGCTACTGCTGTGGTGGGTGTTTACCTCTTATCCAAGGTTCACCCTCAGGTAGTCACCTCAAGGTAAACTGTTTTTAGACCGTTCGGGTCATAATTTTCCAGCAAATACAGAAAAACAGGTAGAACTTTGGCATTATCGACCAGACATCCAGGCCAAGCGCTCAGAGTCCTGATCGCCTCAGATACCTTTCCACCCGACATAAACGGTGCCGCTAGATTCACTGAGCGACTAGCCGGTGGACTAGTCAGAAATGGCAATGACGTTCATGTCATTGCACCCGCCTACTCGAAGGCTTGGGGAACTTTCACTGAGGTACACGATGGCGTCCCAATGACAGTCCATCGGATTAGAAGCCACCGGTTGATTATTCATAAGACGCTTAGGTTCGTCTGGCCTCTTACGCTTAAGAAAAAAGTTGATCTAATCCTTGACGGATTTGAACCTGATGCTATCCATTCGCAGTCCCACATGGTGCTAGGTCGTATCTTGGTTCGCAGTGGCCGTGAAAGAGGAATCAGGCTCATCGCAACCAATCACATCATGCCAGAGAATTTTCTCAAGTATCTGCACTTACCTTCCTGGCTAGAGAAAAAAGTCAAAGCAAGAATGTGGAAAGACAGCGGCCGGATTCTTTCTAAGTTTGATCATGTTACGACTCCAACCAGGCGCGCTGCAGAATTGTTGGAGCAGGCAGCTGGAATCGATAATGTGCTTTCGATTTCCTGCGGTATTGATGCAACCAAGTTCGCCAACGCTACCAGAACCACAAACAATCCTTTTAGAGTTTTGTTTCTTGGCAGGTTGGATTGGGAAAAGCACATCCACAATCTTTTAAGGGCCGTTGCTAAATTGCCAAAAGAGATTGACTCTCAGGTTGAAATTGCTGGTGATGGGTCGCAGCGCAAGTACCTTGGTGATTTGGCAAATGAGTTAGGTATTGCACAGCGGGTTAAGTTTCTAGGTCATGTTACCGATGAAGAGCTTCCATTAGCTTTCGAGCGAGCTACAGTCTTTGCTATGCCGTCGATTGCTGAATTGCAGTCAATAGCAACGATGGAAGCTATGGCCTCTGGAAGACCTGTAGTTGCCGCAAACGCGATGGCTCTTCCACACCTGGTGCACCATGGCGATAATGGTTACCTGTTCGAGCCAGACGATGTAGCTGATTTCTCTAACTGCCTCCTGAAAATTGCAACTGCAGACCAAAAGGAGCTTGACCGTCTATCGGAAAACTCGATTCACCTAATTCAAAGCCACGACATCAGAAGAACCCTGGCAATCTTTGAAGGCCTCTACCGTGGTGATCAGGATGCAAGGCAGCAAAGTGATGACAATCTTGAGGAGTACTCGAAGCCAATTGGTCGACTGAGCGTAGCCGTCAGAAGAGCTGAGCAGCGGGTACGTAGGCAGGCACTGGTTGCCCTCGGCAAGATTACAGACCTTGGTGATGAGATCAAGGACGGGTTGGAAGAGTTCCGAGACGATGTGGTAAAACAGGCCAAGAAGGTCGACCGACAGGTTAGAAAAGGGGTCAAGAAAACTGTCGGCAAGGCCAAGAAAACAATCAAGCGTCTGGAGCAGTAGTCTAGATGTGGCTGGGGGCGTTAGCTCAGCCGGTTAGAGCAGCGGACTCATAATCCGTCGGTCGCGGGTTCAAGTCCCGCACGCCCCACCAGATAACTTTTAGGTAACGACTCCCTTTGAAATCCTTGAGATTGCTGATAAACGAATAGGTAAACGCTTACAGTTTTACTAAGCCCACCAGGAAAGAGAAAATTGTGCGTATTTCTGCTTCACCTAAGCGCCTTCTAGGCCTAATTCTGTCCCTTCTAGTTATGCTCACCGGATTAGTGGCAGTAGATGCCCAACCGTCAAGTGCAGCAGGAGACAAGAAGGTAATTATTCACTACGTTCGCAGCGACATAATGAGCCAAGGCGGTAAATGGAATGTTTGGATGTGGTGGGATGGCGCTGACGGCAAAGCCTACGAATTCAACAAAAGTGGTTTGAATTATGCATTAGATTCTGACGGAAACGCTGTAGGCGAGTGGGTTCTTCCTGGCTCTGCCAACGCTCAAGCGGTTGGTTTTATCATTAGGACCGGAAACTGGGATAAGGATCCAGATGGCGACCGTTTTATTCGAAACTTCAAAGATGTCAACGGTGTCCAGACAGCTGAGATCTGGGTAAAGAGTGGCTCAAAATTTATTTGGACTAAGAAACCATCTGCAGAGCCGATGCTTCTGGCCGCAAGGGTTGTAGGTCTAAAGGAAATAAAGCTTACCTTTGACAACAACTTCAATTTGGATACCGAGAAAGCAAACTTTACTTTAAAAGACTCTGTGAATGAACCGGTATCTGTATCAAGCTTCTCACCACTGACGGGTAACGCTAGCGCAGGTTACACAACCACTATGACTCTGACGGAAAACTTGCGCATCGGAAGTGTCTACACGGTAAGTCACCCGGTATATGGCGAGCAAGAATCGGATCTTGGTTCACTTTGGAATCTTCAAGAATTCAACGATCAGTTCTATTACGACGGAAATGACTTGGGTAACACTTACTCTGCTACAAAGACAGACTTCAGAGTTTGGGCACCGACAAGCGATCAGCTTCAATTGGTCACCTATGCTTCTGCCTCTGCTACAGAACCTAGTAGCGTGAATGAAATGACCAAAAGCGTCAAGGGAACTTGGACTTACACTCTGAATGGTAACCAAGATGGCACTATTTACATGTACCGTGCAAAATTCGGAAATAAAGTGAACGAGGCCATTGATCCGTATGTACGTGCTACAACTATCAACGGAAACCGAGGAGTTGTTGTAGATCTCAATTCAACAGATCCGGTTGGTTGGGATGAGCATCAAAGGCCTAACAACTTCAATTCGGGAAATCCAACCGATGCAATTGTCTACGAGCTGCACGTAAGGGACTTGTCCATTGATAAGACAAGCGGTATTTCGGCAAACAATAAGGGCAAGTATCTAGCTTTCACAGAGCCGAATACCAAATACACATCTAAAGGTAAGTCAACGCTCACCGGACTCGCATCGATGAAAGATCTCGGGGTGACTCACGTCGAGCTACTTCCTGTTTATGATTTCGGTTCTGTTGATGAAACAGGGGAAGGTAACCAGTTCAACTGGGGCTACGATCCGAAGAACTACAACGTGCCTGAGGGATCTTATTCTTCCAATCCAGCCGATCCAAAAGCCAGAATCCGTGAGCTAAAGACCGCTATCAAAGCCATGCACGATAACAAGCTACGCGTGATTATGGATGTTGTCTACAACCACGTGCAAGAC